>CAZFHM010000010.1:0-22477 GCA_964518825.1 uncultured Pirellulales bacterium | reverse complement strand
CGACCACAAGAACGCCGAGGTCTGCCGCAAGGTGACAAACAAGTGCTATCTTCCAGCCAACCGCCTGATTCTCAACCTGATACGAAAATATCAGGGCAGGTTCAAGGTCGCATACAGTATAACCGGCACACTGCTCGAGCAGCTCGAAAAGTACAGCCCGGAGGTACTGAGCACCTTTCACGCCCTTGCCCAGACCGGCTGCGTGGAATTTCTCACCGAGACCTACTACCACAGCCTGAGCTTTATCTACTCGCGGGACGAATTTATCGAGCAGGTGGACAAGCACAGCCAGACCATGGAAAGACTCTTCGGACAGAAACCCCGCGTCTTCAGAAACACAGAGCTCATATATAACAACGACCTGGCAAAGCTCATCGAGTCAACGGGCAGATTCGACGCCATCCTCTGCGAAGGCGCCGACCACATACTCGGCTTTCGAAGCCCCAATTACGTCTATCAGCCGAAGGGCTGCGAGCGGCTCAAGCTGCTGATGAAAAATTATGCGCTTAGCGACGACATCGCATTTAGATTCTCGAATCGTCACTGGACCGAGTGGCCGCTGACCGCCGACAAATTCAGCCAGTGGGTCAACGCCGTCAACGGCAACGGCTATGTGGTCAACCTGTTCATGGACTATGAGACCCTTGGTGAGCACCAGTGGGAAGATACGGGAATATTCGATTTTATGCGCCACCTGCCGGGAGAAATACTCAAACATCCGGATAACGACTTCAAAACGCCCCGCGAAGCGGCGAGCGCTTATCAGCCTGTGGACCAGGTTGACGTGCCGCACCTTATAAGCTGGGCCGACACCGAGCGAGACCTCTCGGCGTGGCTCGGAAACCCGATGCAGTCCAACGCCATTCACGAGCTATACCGGCTCGAAAAATCAATCAAGGCCGCCGGTGATGAAAAACTCATTGCCGACTGGAGAAGCCTTCAGACCTCAGACCATTTTTATTACATGTGCACGAAGTACTTCGCCGATGGTGACGTCCACAAGTATTTCAATCCGTACGATTCGCCGTACGACTCTTATATCAACTTCATGAACGTACTGGACCATCTTAATGACCGCTGCATGCGAACCGTCGTCCCCCCAAAACGCAACCCGACGCACGCAGTGGATAGTCCCCCTGTAACCGCGGTCGGCTAAACCTCTTTGGTGACCGCTTGATGAAAAACAGGTAAGAGATTTGGACAAGACTCTTACAACCTTGTTAACCAAAGAGCAGACAGACATCGGTGAAATTGTCTCTGTCGGCACCGACGACAAAACGCTCGACGAGATGCTCAATTGCGAATACCTGCTGACCAACACACGCGGCGGTTACAGCGCCGGCACAATCACCGGCTGCAACACCCGGCGGTATCACGGCCTGCTTATCGGCTCGCTCGACCCGCCGGCAAACCGAATCCTGAGCCTGTCGAACCTGCTCGAAACCGTAATAACCGACGGTCAACTGCATCACCTGTCCACCTTTGAGTTCTCCGGAGGCAGTCCCCGGGACAATGAAAAGTTCAGTCCCGCCGGCTTCGGCTATATAAAACGATTCAGCCGTGATACCGGCGCGCATTTCGACTACCAGCTTGATGATATCAAACTGACCAAATCCGTTTATCTTTCGCGAAACGACGACACGGTTCTTGTGCAATACGACTTCAGGACCGTCGATAAAACGTTCGATTTTACCCTGCGGCCGTTCGCCGCCCTGCGAGACTTTCACAGCCTGCAAAAATCCTACGCGCCTCTGTGCGCGGCGCAGCTCGATAACGGCCTGTTCATATGTCACGACGTGCCCGGAAGCTGTGAGCTGCTCATCAACTGCGAGCAAATGAACTATGTAAAGGACCCCCAGTGGTGGTTCAATTTCGTATATCGTCAGGACCATAACCGAGGCCAGGATTTCCTCGAAGACCTCTGGGCCCCCGGCTTCTACAAGTGCACGGTAAACAAACCATGCAAAATCGTCCTCAAGGCCTGCCTCGGCAATCCCTGCGACCCCCGGCAGCTCGCCCATGCAAACATCAAAACAGTAGTCGCCGAATTGAAAAAGGCCCAGCAGCTCGTCGTCGCCGGCGCCAGGACAAAAGACCAAACAATAAGAACTCTTTCGATGGCCGCCGACCAGTTCATCTGCCGCCGGCAAATCGGACCCAATGCCAGAACCACCCTGCTGGCCGGTTTTCCCTGGTTCTTCGACTGGGGACGCGATGCTTTTATCGCCCTGCCCGGATTACTGCTGGCCACAGGCCGAAACGAAGACGCCCGCTCTGTGCTCACCACCTTCGCCGCCGCTGCCGACGAAGGAATGATACCGAGCCGATTCGACGACCGCAGCCAGACCGCGTACTTCAACAGCATCGATGCTTCACTATGGTTTATCAACACCGCCTTCCAATATCTAAAGGCCGGCGGCGACGGAACTACCTTCACCGAACAACTACTGCCGGCCATACTACAGATTGTCGAATCATATCGCAGCGGCACACGCTTTGACATTCACGCCGACTCGGACGGCCTGATAACCGGCGGTAATGACCAAACCCAGCTGACATGGATGGATGCAAAGTTCGGCGGCGTCGCCTTCACGCCGCGCTACGGCAAGGCAGTTGAGGTAAACGCACTGTGGTTTAACGCACTCTGCCATCTTTCGAAATTCTACGCCACATGGGACATCGAAAAAGCGAATCATTTCAATAAGCTCGCCGAAACCGTCGGCCGAAATTTTATAAACCTCTTCTGGAACGACAACACGGGCTACCTCAACGATTGCATCCATCCCGACGGCACAGCCGACACCTCCTGCAGATGCAACCAGATACTCGCCGTATCGCTGGAGTTCAGCCCGTTGAACAGCCAACAACAAAGACAAATTGTAGATGTCGTCCGAAGCGAATTGCTGACCCCTTACGGCCTGCGCTCACTGAGCCCGAAGGACCCGAACTACAAAGGCACTTACAGCGGCCCGCAGCGCTCGCGTGACGAAAGTTATCACCAGGGAACCGTCTGGGCCTGGCTGATGGGTCCTTTTATAGAAGCCTGGCTGAAAGTAAACGACTTCAGCCCGCAGAGCCGGCAAAAGGCACAGGAATTCATCAAGCCACTCACAAAACACCTGACCGAACAGGCCTGCCTCGGCAGCATCTCCGAAATATTCGACGGCGAGCCGCCGCATGAACCCAAAGGATGTTTCGCACAGGCCTGGAGCGTCGCTGAACTCATCCGCGCACTGCTGCTGATAAATAGCTAATGCCCCTTATGCCCACGCCTGGCCCCCTCCTGCGAAATGGTAAAAGTGATTGATAATTCGCCAAAACAGCATTATAATGACTGCTGAATTCGTTCTGGCAGAGGTAGAGCTGTAGCAGGGGCGGAATAATAATGTATAAAAAACTGAACTACCGGGCCGTAGCGAGAAGGGGCCCCAAATATGTGCTGCTTGCCTTGGTATTGCTCTGCCCGGCATTTTCCGCACGAGACCGGGGCCGGCCCGCTGAGCAAAGCCCCGTAACGGTCGAGGGCGACTTCAACGAAAAGCTCCTGCAGATTGCCCTCGATAACGCCAACGCCTGTTACAACAGCCTCAACGAAACTTATTTCCAGCTCGAATCTAAAAAACCGCTCCGGATTTACCTGTTACGAACCCCTGACGAAGCGCGAAAGCTCCTCGAAGCTCATGGTCATACAATCGAAGCCAACGGCGAGCTTTACGTCCCTTCCATCCCGGCCGTTTATACATATATAACCACCGGCGACGATGAGCACATCACCTTCGAGCCGCTCTTCGCCTCCATCGCCGGGCATTTTATCGCCCGCCAATTCGACGACGCACCCGAATGGTTCCGCTCCAGCCTGATAACATTCCTGAGCAAAGGCGCACAAATCATCGACGGCAAGCTCGTGCCCGCCGGGCCGTGTCCACGTGCAGGCCTTGCTCTGCGCGCGGAAGTCGAGGCTGATACGAGACTCAACATCAAGAAACTCTATGTAAGCTCCGATGAAAGATACTGGGAATGGCCCACTGGGCCTTACCTGGCCGAGGCACTGTTGTGCTGGCTGTATCAGAACGGACACCTGGCAGACTATATCCGCCTGGTCCGGACCTCAGCCAGCTCAGTCGAACCGAAAAAAAGATATGAGCTCGAAGTCCTCGAAGGGGCCACAGGTACATCGGCAGGCAAAATTAATGTCGACCTGAAAAAATTTATCGAAAACGACTGCTGCACCGCCGCTTACCTGGCCGAGGCCCAGGACACACAGGACCCAAAACAAAAAGAAATGGTCCTGCAAACCGCGCTCAAAAAAAAACCGGATTACTCCGAAGCACAACTGGCACTGGCCAGGCTCTATTACAGCCGCGGCGATTACCTGCTTTGCTCCAATTCCCTTATGCCGCTGCTCGCCAAACCTGAAAACATCCGCTTTCTGTCCGCCGCCAGGCTCGCCGCCGCCGCTTTGTACAACCAGAATAACTACGCACAGGCCCGCGACTATTACCAAAAGGCATGGGAAAAGAGTGACAATTACGTATACAGATACCAGCTCGCCTACAAAATCGCCAACTGTAGTCACTACCTTAACGAACCACAAGTCGCCGCGCAGTGGTACAATCAATTCCTCGAACTGGATTTTCTGCCCGACAAGCACCAGGCTGCGGTCAGTTACGCCCAAAAGTACGTCGAGGCATTCGGCCAAAAAAGAAACTAAAAAAATTGAAACCGGCTATAGCCGGCTAATCATCCGCCCCACCTGTAGTATCTGAACCGCCCTGAGCCGATTCTCCCGCCGCCTGCCTTAGCATCTCGATACAGGCATCCATCTCCTTGCCGTACCTCTGGCCATACCAGTCCCCCTGCGGCGCCATCACCTGCCGCCATTCTTGTGCCACCTCAGCGGGCGTCAGGCCATTTTTATTCTTCTTGCCAGGCTCGGCGCCGTTAGCCAGCAGAAACTCGACCATCTTCCGCTTGGCCCCTATCGCAGAAAAGGCAAGTGGTGTCATACCCTTACTGGTTTCAAAATTCACATCCGCTCCGTGTTTTATCAAAACCGCTGCAGGCCCGTCGCTGCCACACATGGACGCAACGTGCAGCGGGGTCAGCTTGCCCTTAATTTGTCTGTCAACCACCCAGCCTTTTTCAATCAGTTCCTCCGTCCGCTTTGCGTCATTATCAACGGCCGCCACATGAATCTTGGTCAAATCCGAAAAAGCAAGGGTAAAAACAAGTACCGGATGTAACTCTCGCAGCGCTGCCCTGCGGTCGGTTTTTTCTTTTATCTTTCTTATCCCAACCGCACAGACTATCAACACAACAAACGTCGCTAAAACCAGCAAAGTAAGCTTATTCTTCACTTTTGCTCTCCCTGTCCCGCCTGACTGCCTAATTCCCGAATAACATCGAAAAGCCCCTGTGTACCGCCACCTTATAACCCGCCTTGAGCAGGTTACCAGCCATCGGCTTGCCCATTATACCGGTGCCGATAAATCCGATGCGCTCCACCGCAAGGTGTCCTGCGGAGCCGCCCATCAGACGACCTCGAGTCTTCTCAGTGTCGCCTTCGACCAGCGTGCCGTACGTATCTGCGCAAATATCAGGCACAGAAGCGCAATCGCCCAAACCGCAACAAACCGGAACCAGAATAAGCCTTTAACAAATACCGAATCCGATTCGTAGTCGGCTATTCGTCGCACAAGTTCGCCCGGCTCGAAAGTTACGCCGAACAGTCCCCAGCCCAGCGCTACCTGCCACGGCACAACCAGCACCAGCAGTATAAGGGACCAGAAGAACGCTCGACTTATATGATTAATACCGCCGAGCCTGCCTACCATCGAAATCTTCAGCGTAAACAGAATCGCAAGGCAGTACAGCACCGCCGCCATAATAATTGCCGCGTCAAGCGCACGTATCGCCCATACTACATGTCCCCGCTGCAATGTGAACGGCAGCTTCAATGGCTTTCTGATTTTTACTTTGCTCTCGGCCGCCGGCGCATTTGCATCGCCCACCACCTGCGCAGCCGCTTCGTCCACCTGCTGTTTCACCTTATCGACCGTCTCTTCCACCACCGGCGACACCTGTCCGACCTGTTCTGCCGCCGTCTCCTCGACTATTACTACCTGCGCGTCATCCTGCTTGTCACCGACAAGCCCCAAATCCAGAACCCAGAAGCACACCGCAAGCAATAGCAGCCCGACAAGTATCACCACAAAAAACAGGTTCTTCCAGCACCTGAACACCCCCACCGCCTCTAAACAATCGGTAGTATCCACCAAATCTTTTTGACGATTCTGCTCGGTACTCATTTGTTCAGCCTCCAATAAAAAATTCAGGAACTCTCGCCGCTATTATCTACAACGGCCGCTCCGAGTGCAAGAAGTTTGTAACCCCCATTCACCCGGACCCTGCCGCAGCCGCAATGTCAATTTTTCTTGCAAATACGGCCTGCGGCTCTATACTGTACCGTTTCTGGATTCACCGGGAACTGCTGATTCGGAGTTACACAATGAGCTTAATGAAATGGTTTCGCAAGAATAACCGCAAGATAATAGCCGTCGCCGTTGTCGGCCTGATGGTAGTCTTTATCGGCGGCTCGGCCCTTCGAACGACCTGCGGCTATTCAGGGCCACGGGCCGGCAAGGCCGTCGCTCTGTTCGGCAACGAAAACAAAATCACAATCGCAGACATCAGGCGGGCAAACCAGGAATTGGCCATCCTGCGCCAAATAAGAGCCGACCTTATGCTCCGCTCACGTGATATACACGGCATCTTCCTGTCCGAACTGCTCTTCTCTGAAAGCAAAATCTCACCTATGTTAATCGCATCACTGAAACAGACAATAAGAAACAACCAGTTGCGAATCAGCGACGAGCAGATACTCAACATGTCTAAAAAAACCGAGACCGATGAAATCTACTGGCATCTGCTCAAGAAAGAGGCTGAATCCGCAGGAATCGCCGTCAGTAATGAGGTTACGGCCGGCGCGCTGCGACAAATCATCCCAAAACTGTTCGAAGGAGCATCATACGCCCAGGTCATCAATGGCTTCATCAACCGGGGAATCTCCGAAGAAACCGTCCTGTCGGCCTTTGCCGAACTTTTTTCCGTCCTGCAGTATGCCTCAATTGCCTGCTCAAATGAAGAGCTTACCAGGACACAGATAAGCCGGCTTGTAAGCGATGAGCTCCAGACGATGAATACGCAATTCGTCAGGGCCGAAGCAGAACTGTTTGCCGACGAACAGGCCGAACCCGACGAAAGCCGAATCAAAGAACTGTTTGAAAAATACAAGGCTTACTATCCCGGCGAAGTATCGAAAGACAACCCCTACGGCTTCGGATATAAACTCGATAACCGGGTACAGCTCGAGTACATCATCGTAACACTCGATGACATCAGAAAAATTGTCGAAACACCCACACAGCAGGATAAAGAACGATACTACCTGGCCCACGTAAACGAGTTCACCGAGCAAAGACCTTTGGACCCGAATGACCCCAACTCGATGCCGATACAATACACTATGAGTTTCGGCCAGGTGGCAAGGCTCATAACCAACCGCTTAACAAGCGAGAGAATCATTAATACAACCGAGACAATACTCAGCCGGGCCAGGCAGCTCGCCGAAGAAAAATACAGTGACTCTGACGCAGCCGACCTGACCGAAAAGCAACTGAAAGACCGCGCCGCCGATTTCGGAGATATCGCCGACAAACTCACAAAGGAATTCTCGGTTAACCTCTATTCCGGCAAGACCGGCCTGCTCAGCTTTTCTGGTATGCAGCAGGACGAGAATCTCGTCGGCCTGTTCTTAAGACCTCCGGGGCCCGGCCGGATGCCACACGCCCTGATGCAGCTGGTCTTTTCAACCGACCAGCCCGAGCAGGCTCTCAGTGATATACCTAAACCGAAAGTTTACGAAACTATCGGTCCGCTCTTCGACTTCCGCGGAAAAAACGCCGCTCTTATCAGGATAGTAGACATAAAAAAAGCAGCCGAGCCTGACGCTCTCGATGTCAGCTTTAACTCGGCAAAAGTTAAACTGGGCCGGTCCGACGCAACCGCAAACGACGATATCTATTCCGTCAGAGAGCAGGTCGTCAAAGACCTCCGGAAACTCTCCGCCATGCAGACTGCAAAGGAAAAGGCCGAGCAGTTTCTTGCCCTGACGCAAAAAGACGGATGGGAAAAGGCTGTCGAGCAATTTAATCGGCAATACCCGCCGGCCGAACCCAACGAACCCAATAACTTCGAACTGGCCGTCTGGACCGATTTGAAGAAGCCCTCGCCGGTCCTTGACGAAGTCCTCGCCACTCAAAACCAGGGGCTTCCCGGCGCCCGCTTCTCTATGGACGCACACAACCGGGATAATATGATTGTTGATACCCTATTCTCTATCGTACCGGACGACAGCAACTCGCCCAAAGAGCTGCCCGCTGTTCTCGAAGTCAAACCCGACCTCAGCTATTATTGTATCAAGGATCTTTCGGTTAATCGTATCAACCAAAACGAATACGACGGGACCAAAACAATGATGGCATTCAGATACAACAGCATCGAAGGACAGAACCTCGGGGCAGTATTCTTTCAGCCTGAAAATATCCTCAAAAGAATGAACTTCAGGGTAATAAAAGGAGCCCAACAGCCAGCAGAACCCAACGAACCGATTGCAGAACCCAACGAACCGCCCCGGGAATCCTGATGCGAACCGCCGCCCAAAAAATAGATAAGATAAATCACGGCCTGCTGCTGCTTATCGTCGCGGCGCTGGGCTGGGCGGTCCCCGGCGCAGCCTATCTGCTGCTCGGTGAAACAAAACGCGCAATCCTGGTCTTTATCGCCGTCACGCTGACATTTACCATTGGAATCTACATCGGTTCCATCGGCGTCGTTGACCCTGTCGCCGGCGGCATTGGAATCCTCGGCAAAGTCAACCCGTGGTATCTCGCCCAGGTACTAAACAGCCCTGTCGTTTTTCTTATCGGCAATGCCGCCGCCGCAGGCGCTTATCCCGTTTACGGCAAACCGCAGGAAATCGGCCAGCTATACACCAGCATATCAGGCCTGCTCAACCTGCTTTGCGTCATCAATTGCATATACCTGGCCCATCTCGGCCCGGCCGTACTTAAGGAAAAACAAAATGCTCAATAGTATCGCAGGACTGCTGGCCTCTTTCACCGCGCCGGAAGATATCAAAGTGAATCCGCAGTCCATGCTCTGGATGCTCCCCCTCGCCGCGGCCGTCGCTATAGTCTACAAAACCACAAAAATGTCAAGGATAACCGCCCGCCTCTTCATCAGGGAAACCGTTATGCTGTTCGCCTCAATCGCCGTCTTCATCGTCGTCACGGCCGCAGTCCTGTGGTTCGTGACTTATCTCGCTATAGAATAACGTCTACCGACGGCACAAGTCCCTCACCTCATCGACTTATGCATAATCCCCAGTTCGACCAGCGCATTATAAGCCGCCTTTTGCTCGGCCTCTTTCTTATTTGTCCCCCAGCCGCTGCTGAAATGCCTCTCTGCAATCACCGCCTCAGCCTCGAAACATTTATCGTGGTCCGGCCCTTTTTCATCCAGCAGGTTGTAAACCGGCGTTACACCCAGCCGCTGCTGTGCATGCTGCTGCAGGAGTGATTTATAATTACCATGTGCCTGCCCGGCATCAGCACGTTCAATCATCGGGCCGAAGCTGGCAAGTACAAATTTCTTCGCCGCCGCCAGGCCGCCGTCCTCATAGATGGCCGCCACTACCGCCTCCAGAAGCGCCGAAGAAAGTGAGCCTGTTATCGACCGGCTGCCGGACATCCCCTTACCTACCATCAGGAAATCCTGCAACCCGAGTTCCTTTATCACCTTCGCGCACGTCCTGCGCGAGACCAGCACGCTCTTTATCTTGGTAAGGTCGCCTTCCAGGTAAGCCGGGAACCGCTCATACAGGGCCTCGCAAATTATCAGCCCCAGCACCGCATCGCCCAGAAACTCCAGCCGTTCGTTGCTTAATATGCGGTCATCAACCGAAGAGGCGTGATAGAATGCCCACTCCAGCAAAGTGGGCTCTGAGAAATGATAGTCTATAATCTGCTCTATTCTTTGCAGGTCCTTGCGGTCCATTGCCTTCGTACCTGTCAGAAAAAATCCCGCGAGCAGATTACGAATATCGCTCCTGAGGAGTGAATTTCGTAACCGGCTCGTCAGTCAACGACTTTCATTATAACAGAACACGACCCACGGGTCAAGCACCGGGTTCGAATTGACTGCTAAGCGTTTACTATCTGTAACGAAGCCAGTGCCACGAACTTGTCATCTGCGAACTCAAACACGCCGTCCAGTCCTGTAACCGTAAAGACGCCTTTCGTCGCCGGCGCTACACTGCAGAACACTAACTTGTGCCCGCAGTCCGTAAGAAGCTTGCGAAGCTTGAGCATCTTCGACAGGCTCGACGAGGTCACGATATCCACCTGCGAAAAATCAATAACCACGTCGCAGTCACCGCGGTCGCGGACCATACTGATAACGTTGACAAGCTCTTCACCCATCTCCGGTTCCGTCGGCAGGTCAACCAGAATCACATCTTCCGACCAGTTTTGAATCCCCATTTGAATACCTCGAGTTAAAGTAAGGTTTTTTGTATTAACTTGCAAAAATCCAATCTATTCTCTCTGTGTCCTCTGTGGCTGATGAAAACTTTATCGGCATATAAACGGCGACTATTAACCAAAAACCCGCAAAGTACTCATACCTGATGTGAAAAAAGGCCCCATAAAAACAGCTTGTTTCGCTCAAAGAATAAGCGAACAGTCAGCGCGAGCCGGGGGTATAATGCTGAAGTGATAAACCCTGCCTGTCGGCAGGCATCCGCATCATTAAAAGTATAACTCGAAAGGCCAAAAATGAAAACGCAAAGACCAAAAATTATTGCCGCTGCCTTCGTCGCCGCCTTAGCCGCCATCCTTGGCTCAGCGGTCTATTCCCACTGCCAGATACCCTGCGGAATCTACGACGACCCCGCACGCCTGGCTGAAATCGCCGAAGACATCGCAACAATCGAAAAATCAATGAACCAGATTACCGAACTGTCCGCCGCCCAGAAGCCGAACTACAACCAGCTCGTCCGCTGGGTCAACAACAAGGACGACCACGCCGACAAACTCAGCGAAATTGCAACTTACTACTTCATGGCCCAGCGTATAACCCCCGCCGAAAAATCGGACGCCAACGCCTATGATGACTATGTAAACAAAATCACCCTGCTGCACCAGATGGTTGTTTACAGTATGAAATGCAAACAGACAACTGACCTTGCCAACGTCGAAAAATTAAAGACCCTTTTAGCTGAATTCAAAACCACTTACTTAACCGAACACGACCACAAACACTAACATGATTCACGGCTAAAATCTATGCGACCTCTGCGATAGAAAAGAACAAGGGCTGTGAGCATTAAACTCGCAGCCCTTTTATTATGTTTATAGGGCAAGGATTATTGCGAAGACGAAATCGCTGATTATATTGATTAAACTGATTTTTTACTTGTGGGCAGAGGAGTTGATGAAGATTCAGGCTGCGGGTGCCGCTTGCAGCCTTTTTCTTCGTAATTGATTAGCGGAGGATGAATTAAACTTTCGAAGCTGTTTTGAACTTTAAACCGTATTTCTTTATAATCTGGGCTGCTTCTTTACGGAGCTTGCTGATTCGCTCATGAGAAGACAAGTTTCTTTCATCTTCAAAAATTCTTTCCTGTATCTGATGTATTTCCCGCATTGGTTCCGGTTCTTTAGGCATCTTCTATTACCTCCCACGGCGTGCAAATATCAATGGCATTATATCCAAGCAGTGTATTAACGCCGGTTACTTCGACTCTCGTTTTGTGTTTTACCAAATGTTTGAAATTCCAGCTTACTAAAATATCAAGCCCTTTGACACTGGTTACAGCAATATGCAAAGCGTCGTCTCTGTAAACTGGGGGAATAATACCCTCTGCGATATACTTATCAGCCACCCTGTCTATTTCTTCATTGACCGACAAGACCTCATTAAACTCCGTATTACCCACAAGCTTAAATAATTTCTCACGTTTAGTAAATTTCCACACCCTTACGGATGTGGCATTTTTTGGGACGAGCTAAAGCTCGCCCGACTTTGTCGGGTACTTCCATCTACGCCCTCACGGACGTAGTATTACGAAGGAAGAATAAAACCTTCAAATCTGCCTTTGTTGATCTCTTCAAGAAGCTTAAGTGTAATGTTTCTGTCATCGTCGGGAATATCTTGCGACAGGGCGAAGCTTATAACCGACGTATCGAGATATAATGCGAGTTTTCTCATATTTTGATTATATCAGATATCACCGCCAGCCAACAAATTATTTCTGCTCAATATTCCCCCATCTGTTTGCTCAAACACCCGAGCTGGAGTTGTTTTTACTGCTTGGTTTTGGTCCAATATTTTTGCGACAACGAAATCGCTGATTTTATCGATTATTATTGTAATCTCTGCGTATTCGCCTGCCCCTGCAAGTAATAAGCAGGGGGCGCTCTCTGCGGTAAAAAATTAACTGCAAGGCAGTGTCACCGTCGCCGTCGTCCCTTTGCCGACCTCACTGGCCAGTTTCAGAGAGCCCCCGTTAAGCTCGATGAATCTCGCCGCATAAGCAAGACCCATTCCGCGTTTGCGACCGGCCGGCTTCGATGAAAAGAATGGATACGCAGCCCTGGCCAGCGTCTTTGCGTCCATCCCGCAGCCGTGGTCGGTTATTTCTATCCGCACCGATGAGCCGGCCCGGCTTGCCGTTATCTCTACCTGCCCGCCCTGCTGCCCGTACGACTCGACCGAATTGGTAATAATATTCGCCAGCGACGAGACTATCTGACCCGAATCGACAAACACGTCATTAACCGCTTCATCCAGTTCAATCTGAGACTCGATATTGTCACTATGGGTCTTCATCGCCGCAAGCTCCATCGCCTCATCGATAATCTGCCTCACTGCAACGAGCGCCTTTCGAGGCTGGGCCGGCTCGGCAAAGCTCATCAAATCCTCCACAACCATGCTGAGCTGCCGGCAGTTATCCTTTATCTGCTTCAACGCCTCTGCCTTGTCCCCATCCGCTTCATCTCCTGCCAGCAGTTGTGCCCTGCCCGATATTACCGACAGCGGATTATTCAATTCATGCGCCGCCCCCGAAGCCATCTCCGCCAGCGCTGCAATATAATCACCTTCTGTCTTTTGCTCGGTGCTTGCCGCGGCGTAGCGCAGCGAAGCCGGGTCCTCTGTCCTCCGCCTTCCGTCTTCTGTCCTCCGTTTTATCGCCAGCCGAGCAAACCGCTCAGCGAAGCGCTGCTGCTTACTGCGGGCGAACGCCGCGTCAAGCGCCGACGCCGCTACAAAGCACGTCTGCTCGAACATCTCCTTAACGGTCGAAGTCGCAACCGGATAATGAAATTCGAACACTATCGCGCCAATCGCTTTGCCGCGACAAATCAGCGGGGCAATCTTGGTCTGCTCAATATCAAACTCCGCCTCGACCTGCTCGAACAGCCACCCGCAAACCCCGCCTGCGTCTATCACCGCAAAATCCTTTTGTATCTGCCGAGGTATCACCGGCTCATCCTTACCGGGCCTGATTGTCACTACCTTACCGGCGTCACTGACGCCTGAAACCACCGCATCGACAAGACCACCCTCCGAGCCAGGCAGATACAAACACGCCGTCCCGGTCTGATAGAATTTACGCCACTGACACACAAACCGCCGTGCCACTTCTATCGGCTCCGAATCGGCGTCGATACTCGTCAAAAATTCCGTGGCGAAGTCGAAATGGCTCGCTTTGGTTTGCGCCCTCCGCGATTCCGCTGCGGCCCTGCTGCCCTCGGCTGCTAATTGCGCCGCCGCTGCCTGCACGGCCCTGCCGTACTCAGCCAATTCCCTTTGCCGGTCAGGACCTTCACCGCGACCTTCGATACGCTGCTTTGCAGACCTTGCTATATCTTCCAGGTCCGCTCTGCTGATACCCGGCAACGGACTTGGCCATCCCTGACGGGACTGCTCGTCCGCTGGTGGTTCATTCGAATCGTAACTGCCGGAAAAGCCTATCTCGAACTTCCTCGCTGCGATATATCCGAGATGCACAGCCTGCACTATCTTCGACTGCGGCACGGCCTGAGCAATCGCTTCGGGCTCACACAGATGCAGCCAGACGGCCATCTGAATCTGCTGCGGCAAATGCCATTGAACACCAAGCCGCTTGCCAAGAACGGTATAATCCAGCCCAAGGTTCCGCTCCTGAATCTCACTGATACACACACCTTCCTCCTGCGCCTGTTTCACCATAGCGGAAAAACTGCGAGGCATCGCCTCATCGAGGGCGAGATTACCGATACTGTAAAGCAGCCCCGCCGCGTACGCCTCATCCCCGTCAACGTCAAGGCTCGACTGTTCCGCAATCTCCCTCGCGCAGTATGCCACCGCCGCAGCGTTGGTCACCATTTGCCTTCTTCGCTCGGCCCTGAGCTGGTCTGCCTCGAAAGGCCAATACACACCCAGAGAAAAGAAGCCATCGCGTATCGCTCGAAGCGGTATCTGCTCACACAGCCTGCCAAGTGAAATTGTTTCACGTGCCGCCCCGTCGATATGTTCCTTCGCCAGCGAGAACATCATCACCGCCAGTGCCGGCTCCGATTCCACAATCTCGGCAAGCTCACGCGGGCTCAACCGCATCTCGAACAAGCCCGACAGAAACCGCCTCGCCGCACCAGGCAGAATACTCAGACCGCCGAGCCGACGCACCGCGTGCTCGACTTCCGCCGCAACCTGTTCCCACGATTGTTCCCCTGCCATCACACTGCCCTAAGATAATCCTCGTGGCACGGCCATCTCGGCCGTGCTTCCGCACGCCGCAAGCCCGACTGAGCCTCTAAGGGTTTACTCCCTGACCTGTGTGACCGGGCCCTCCGACACGAAATGAAAATCGCCGCGCCGGAACACATCAGCCGACGACGCTCATCTGCAGAACCGAGCAGACCCTCCCGACAAGCTCGTCTATGCTGAACGGCTTTTTCACAAAGGCCTCGGCGCCAGACTTTAACAGCTGGTCAATCTCGTCCTGCTTGACCACGCCGCTTACGATAATAATCCTGATATCCTCGAAATCCGGATTCTGCCTTATAGTCTGGCAAACTATATTGCCGTTGACATCAGGCAGCATATAATCCAGCAGTATCACGTCAGGCCGAAACTGGTGCGTCATCACCCCGGCGTCATACCCGCTCGAAGCCGTCGCAATCTCGAACCTGCCGTCACGGCTGAATATGTCCCTGATTAAATCTACAATCTCAGCGTCGTCATCCACCACCAGCAGCTTCCTCTTGCCCGAATCCATGTTATCAAGAGGAATCCTGTTGACCTTCATGAACTTGACAAGGCTCTCACGCGGAATACGCCGAAACTTCGAACCGGGAATCCTAAAACCCTCAAGTCTGCCAGAATCGAAGCAGCGAATAATTGTCTGCTGGCTTACCTTACAGACATCCGCTGCCTCGCCTGTGGTAAATAAATCCTTCATTTTGCCAATCCCTCTAATTTAGCCAAATCCCTTTGTCTGCGACCCCCTCCAAATTACCTTTTTACCCTAATTTAACTATCGGACATACCTCTTGTCAAGGATTAAAAAAATACCCTAAATTCCACCTCCCAGCCGCAAAACGTATGTTTTTATCACCCTTTAACCTGTAAATGAAAAAGGCTGGGTCAGAACCCAGCCTTTTTAAGCCTCTTATTCCCGCCTCGGTTCTCAGTAGTCGTATCCGGCAGAAAGCTTGATTGCTTCGCGGAAGGCCATGTATTCCTCGTATTTTCACCCTCACAGGAAGATTTTGAAGGGCTTCAGTTGGGATGGTGAAACTCCAGATAGGTCTTGTTGATGGCTGTCAGACTTTTTGACGTTTGTAAATTTAGTCAGCCGGATTCATCAGCCTGCCCATAAATAATATGCTTTGCGAACGATTGTCCTTGATAATAAAAATAAACGGATGGTCCGCACGGAAGATGGGCGGCTCAAAATGAATAGATAGAACCATGCCGACTCCGGTCCCTGCCGCTGCTTCGGTTCCCTTTTCATTAACTTCAATAAAGGCCTGGTGGAAAACATCTGAAATCCATATACGTCTGTCGGATATTATCCCTCTGAAATCGGCTTTGCCGGGTTCAAAGGCATCGGGCATTCCCAGATTAACAAGAGTATTGTTCAGAGCAAATGTCCCCCAGACGATTTTGAATCTCGGGAAATAAACGTCAACCTCGCGTTTCCGCATTTTTGGCAGCAAAGCATCAAGACTTTCGGCTGTGAGCGAGTTTTCGATTTGGCCGAGACCCCCCTATCTCCTTAGGCAAAAGAACCAGCATACTTATTTCATTGCTTTTATATGGTAACTCAAGGGCCTGCAATTTTTCATCTTCATAGTATTTGAAATCTTCTTTCAGATGCATCAATGGAACCCTGACCTTTTTTTCACCGGATACGTCGAAATCCGCTTTTCTGGTTTTCCACCAACTGAATTTTTTCTGCCATTGGCCTTTGAAGTATACAGCATTGGTAAGAACAAGGACCGTCTCCTTAACAAGGCCGCCTGGTGGAATAAGTTCTTTGATTTTATTGTCTGTCTTTTCGCCAACCCAGGAATTGATTTTTTGTCTGGATTGTTCGGTTTCATTAACAAAGTCGAGCAGGTTAAAACCAGCATCATAATAACGACTAGTCAAGTCCAAGAACTCTTTCAAAATAGGTTCGCCTTTTTGCCCCCAAAGGGCATTAGCCAGAAAAAGCCTGTAACCGCGAGACCTGTCTTTTTGGATAAGCTGTTTTTGAAGGGCGCCGAATGCACGATAGAGATTCGGCTCAGGGAGTGTAAAATGCAGAGTTGTCGCCATTTGTTTTTTTGTTTCACCTCGGGCGCCGCCATAAACCGTCGCAAGAGCTGTTGAGATACTGTAAGGTGAGAAGAATAAGTTACCCTTTGGAGCAATTGCATTTGGGTCTTCTTTCAGTTTACCGTAGATATCAAACGCAAAACCTGTGTTTCCGGATACCACTGCTTTTGTATCGTTGCTGTCGGAGGGATGATTTTGGTCTTTTGCTCCAAAACAGGTAATGCTTAAAAAAATACCTAAAGCTAATATGTGTATAATATTTTTCATAATTATACTCCTTAGTCATCGTTCAGTACGAGGTCTGTCAGTAATCCTTGTCCTTTGAGTCTGTAATTATTTACAGGGGCATCGGGACCAAATTCTGTTTGTTTGTCGATAGTGTGCATTATTGCCCAATAGAGATTCTCTCCGTTACCTAACTCTTCCCATTCAAATCGACTCCATTTCTCGTATGCATGTTCCCACGGCCAATATTGTGAAAATGATTCGACAAACCAACCCTGATAAATTCGGCTTTTACCGGGTTTATTCATACCTAAAGCAAGACTCATATCCGAGTGTGGCCCATCGAAAAGACCAATTTGCCCCGGCTGACCCTCTACCAACTCGTTATTTGCGTTTATCTTTAGACGGCCTCCGTAGCAAGTGTTGAAATAAACGAATTCGAGGGAATCGAAATCCGTCATCAAGAGCCATTTACAAAGCTTCGATTGCGGGTAAATTTTAACCTGTATGGTCAAATGCTACGGCTGATTAGGGTCAAGTCATTTCAGTCACTGTTTAAAATATCCTGTCAATTCTTAGGCTCCTTATTTGGCTCTATCGCTGATAATTCATCCGTCAGGCCGAGTTCGTCGAAGTATGCTTTTAGCGACTCAGATATCATATAACCATCATAAACAGAATTCGCATCGAGACAAATTAATTTCCAATAAAACCAATCCTGGGTCACAAATATAAGACAATACTCGTCACTAGTAGGTTGCTTTCTTCCTCTTAAGGCAGTATTATACTCATCAACTATTTTTTCCAGCTCATCTCGTCCTTCAAATATCATTTTTGGCTCAAGCGGCCTGCTGAAAAGTTTTTCAGTCGTCTTTTTGTCGCCAAATAATGCGACCGGATTGAAATCGAGAAGACGACTATTTCTCGGATTTTGAGAATACGGGAATACAACAATAGATACTACCTGCTCTTTTGGCGGAACAAAATATGCACCTTTAATAAGACCGCATTTATCTAAGTACTTTTTTAATTCTTTTGATTCCCAAGTTTCCCCACGGACAGAAGGAACAATAGAAGAATTATCAATTTCTGCGTGGACTATGTATTTGCCCTTTTTTGTTACAATCAGCATTCTTGATAATGAACCTACGGGAGCGGCCTCAGCTGGTAACCAACGCCACCACATGCCTTTCATTGCCTTATCAAGGATATTTATGCATTCAGGCAAACATTCTTTGGTGACTTCACTGTAGAGAGTCCACCATTTAACAACGTTTGCATCTATCACGCGAAAACTTAACATTTCTACAATGTCATCGGAAGGGGAATATTTTTTTTGTGGATTCCATATCCAACAAAATCTGATGCTTTCTATTCCTTCTTTTTTTAATCGGGGCCATATAAAAATCAAGCTGTCATATTCCTTCCAATTCTCTGTCGGCCAGCGCTCATAGACCTTGTAAGCAAAATATAATGAGAGAATCAAACCAATCACTATCAATGCTATTTTTTTCTTCTTTTTCATATATCACCAATTTCTTAAATAGATATCTTCTAAAAAACCCTGTCCTTTCAACCTGTAACAGTTAACAGGGTCTAAGGGTCCGAAGTAATATTGCTGGTCGATAACGTAAAATAATGCATCATAAAGATTCATTCCTTCTTCTAATTTATACCATTCGATCCGTGACCATCTTTGGTATTCGGTCTCCCATATGGGAGGGGGAGCAAATGCTGATTTTGCTTTATCGTACCACCCCTGATAAAAATTACTTCTTCCGCTGCCTGCCATACCAAGTGCAAAACTCATATCTGAGTGAGGTATATCGAAGATTCCCTGTTGACCCGGCTGGCCTTGTACTAAATCATTATGTGCATCTATTTTTAAATGTCCTGAATAGCAGCAGTCAAAATATGCAAATTCAAGATATGTGAATCCCATCGAAGCAACACTATTTAATCCTCTATACCATAAATCACAGCACCATGAAGGCGCCATATTAGGGTCGGAATAATCTTCCCTCTGTATAGAAACGATTAGTTCATAGTTTTCGTCACCACCTTGCGGATCATACAGTTCAAAATTTGTTCTCCGGTTGTCGGGTTCATCATCACCATCCGTATTTATTGAGTATTCACCATCTGTACATCCAATATACAAATACTTTATATGTTTGTTTTGAGCATACCACAGGACTTTTTCATAGGTAGCATTACTGCCCGACAGTGTTGCATAAATGATTCCTTTGCTTTTGAATGCATCTTTAACTGCCCATACAATTTGATAATCACGTATTCTAAATTTCCATTTCGGAAGAACGATTAAAGCTTGCACATTTTCCGAAAAGTCAGGCAAATTCGGGTCTGTTACTTTTTTAGCAAGGGATTGACCGCTATTATTATCGAAACACACGTAATCAAATTCATATTGATTGGTAATAGAGGCGGGAATTGAATCAAATATACTGTTTCCGCTATAGGTTTGTGACCATACTAAATTACCGCCGTTGGCATATACTTTTGCTGTAATATTTTCTGCCCCGGAATTATATGCCGCAAAGGGTAATGGCTGATTTCTTTCGTATGTCTTGGGTAAAATGCAATAATTCAACGTCCTTGAAAATTCTACATCAGTGATATTAGAGCAGGTAATATGACTATTACTATCAACACTTACTACTTTAAACTTTTGCACTCCATCGCCATATTTTGATATATCTATTGTAATCGAATCATCTCTAAAACCGAATGTACCACCGATAATTTGCCCGTTGGCAAGTAGAAAGATTCGCATTGTATCTGGCGACTGGCCGGTTACGCCGATATCGACGTAGCCATTATTGGGATCTCCGTAGAGGTGGATTTGGATGTTGGGGTCTGCCAGTTGCAGCCACTGATTTGCCAGTAACTCGATGTCGTTGCAATCAACAAAACCGTTGCCGTCGAGGTCGGCTTCTGTTGAGGTCGGTTGCTGCCAATAACCAGCGAAAACCGCAAAATCTTCGAAATCAACCGTCATATTGTCATCAAAATCAGCCGATAACGAATCGCCGCTGCCGGGATTCGAGAAGTTCCAGTTGGGATAATGAAAGCCGATATCGGTGTAGTTGCTGTCGGGGAAGCTGTTTACATCTGTCGTTTTGCCGATGAGCGGAGTCTCCTCGATGTAACCCAGACCGGCATCTATAAACGGGCAGTTCTGGTCAAGATAGCAATAACCCAAACCGTCGGGCACCTCGACATACGGAAACGCATTCGCCTCTACAGGATTATACTCTTGGAATTCCCAGTTCTTGTTTGACCCGCCATAATAGTCGTTGTCATAGTAACCGGTATTGGCTACAGTTGCATACATATAATCATCCACAAGGTTAAGACCATATTGGTAGGATTCCGACACGATGTTGTTCACAAGAAGGACCACGCCTGCATCGTTAATGTCCGGAACACCATGTACGGTAATTCCATAATCATGATAATAATCACAGGTATTACTCTGGATAGTAATAATACTGTTGGCATCGGCAATGCTATTAGCATCGCCCGACGAAAGATGGACTACTATCCCTGAATCATAATTACAAAAGCACAGGTTGTTTTGTATGTCTGTGTGCCTAGGGCCATATTCGACAATACCGTAAATATTGCCGAACAGATAATTGTTTTCTATCGGATGGTCAAGGCCGACATTATCCGTCAGAATACCGACCTGTGCAGCTTCGATAAAGTTGTACGTTATAGTCGTTGACGGAGAGGCAGTTTGTTCAATATAAATGGGGCAGATATAGCAAGAGCCGTAATCAATGTATTCCCAATAATATCCCCACTCCGGGTATAGCTGATCAGTTGTATAAATAATCAGCGCATCGGGTGTGCCTTTTGAAATGAGTGTCCCGCCGTTATTGACAAGCAGCACTCCGTAATAACTGAAAACGATTGTTGTTCCCGGCTCGATCACCAAAAGGGCCTGAACATTGACCAAAGCCGTAACATAATATACGTTATTTGCCGTCCATATCTGGTTGGTCGTAATATCGGAATCTACCCAAATAATGTTAGGCTCGTTGGAATCCAACAGCATCATCCCGCCGTCGCCTTCCAGAAAATAGTCCTCTCCGTATGTCTCATATGCAGCCTTGCTGGGTTTTTCCATCCTGCTGTTTGAATCTACAGAACAATGCATCAGATACTTGGAGCGATTTTCCCGGATATCCCGCAGGTAGCCGCTCAGCGAAGGCCGCGATTCAGCCACTGATGCTAAACCTTCCCTGAGTTGCATTGTTGAAATGTTTAGTTCTTTCGTGGCGGACGGCTCAATCTGTGCCGCAGGCTCCGGTGCTTCGTACATATCTGAATCTATACCGAAAACGATGGTGTTGGTATCCGGTATAATAAAAAAGGCAAGTTGGTAATCCAGCTTGCCAGCAACAGTGAGATTTACGATGGGTAAAGCCAGTGCCTCATCTTCAAAGGTGAACACATAAGAGCTCTGGTCGGCTGCATTTGGCTCTTGATATACCTCAAGCGCACAGCCTTCCTCACAAGTCACCGAATAGCTTTCATTCGCATCATTTGCCCCGGATACCGAAATAACAATTGCGACATTAGGCTCGATTTCGACGGAATTTGACGCATCGAAACCATTTACCGTCAAGGTCAAATCCGCATCAGCAACTGAAATCAGCGCTACCAGAAGAATTGAAATTAATCGCGCCTTTTTCACTTGTCTCCCTTTCATATTTTAGACGGCATTATATTATAGGTTTAAAGTAAAGCAAAAAATAATATTTCAGACACAGATTTACACAGATATTGGTTAATCCCATTAGTGATTCGTAAGTTGCAGGTCGCGTTTTTCTGTCGATGTCAGTGATATGTAATCCTCCTTATAGCTATCCGGATATATCATAACCATAGCCGTCTTCTTTCGTCAACATAAAAAGCTATTACAGGTCTTTTTTTTTTGAACTGCCGGGGGTGACAGGTTCTGTGATATACCAAAAGGCAGTTTCGCCGGGCGGAAAGGGCCTTTAACCGGCGATTAACACTTCGACGCAGTTGTCACTTCGCCATCATCAACTCCAGTGTCAATCACAGCAACAATAACAGAGCTGCTGGTAATCATATCCCATACCTCCGGTGCATCGACATCCGCATCGACGGTTCCGCGGGTCCGGCTCGGACAGGCTTATGTCTTGTAAGACCGCTTTTTGTCAATATAATTAAGGTGCCTAACGATGTTACCCAAGGGACAGGTGAATGGCAAAACAGATTCTCGATTTGACAGGCCAATGGCAGTTCAGGGAATACCCCACAACCGCCC
>CAZFHM010000009.1:0-23481 GCA_964518825.1 uncultured Pirellulales bacterium | reverse complement strand
AACTACCAGATAAGCCAGTATGATTTGCCGCTGGCGAATAATGGTTTTCTTGATATTACTCTTGAAGACGGGTCTGCCAAAAAGATAAGAATTATCAGGGCACATTTGGAGGAGGACGCGGGTAAGAATCTGCACGCGGGGAATTTTTCGCAGGTGGATTTGAACAGGGCTGGAACGCCGCTGTTGGAGATTGTCACCGAGCCGGATATGACCAGTGCTGCTGAAGTGCGGGCACTGGCGGTTGAGCTGCAGCGAATTGTAAGATACCTCGGCGTCTCGGAAGCAGATATGCAGAAAGGGCATATGCGATTCGAGCCTAATGTGAACATGGTGATTTCGAAGGACGGCAAAGAGTATAAGACGCCGATAGTCGAAGTTAAGAATCTCAACAGTTTCAGGGCGCTCGAAAGGAGCATCGAGTACGATGTCAGCAGGCAGTTAGATGAGTTTATCGACAGCGGCAAAGTGATGGAGATGGGCAATAAATCGACCCGCGGCTGGGATGACGCTAACCAGGTGACAGTGCTGCAGAGGGAGAAAGAGGAAGCCCATGATTATCGTTATTTTCCGGAGCCGGATTTGGTGCCGGTCGAGCTTAGTGACGAGTGGCTGAAGGACATTCAATCGCGGATTTGCGAGCTGCCGTTAAAGAAACAGGTGCGATTTGTAAATGAGTACGGCCTGAGCGACTATGATGCGGGGGTGCTGACGCAGGACCGTGCGACCGCAGAATTTTTTGATAAAACTATACAATTAGGGGCGGACCCAAAGCGGGCGTGTAACCTCATAACACAGGATTATATGAAACTGGCCAACGAAAGAGTATGTGGTGTTGCCGACCTGGGAATCTCGCCGGAACAGGTAGCAGAACAGACCCAAATGATTATGCGCGGAGACATCAGCTCCACCGCGGCGAGCACAATAAGCGGTCTTATGGTAGATTCACCCGAATTGGGACCGGGACAGATTGCCGAGAGCCATAATCTGATTCAGAAGAGTGACGCGGGGGAGTTGGAGAAAATAGTTGAGCAGGTCCTTTCGGACAATGCCGCAGCGGTAGAGGATGTCAAAAGCGGCGGCAAAAAAAGCAGTAAGGCGAGAGGGTTTTTGTTAGGCCAGGTAATGCAAAAGACAAAGGGGCAGGCTAATCCTAAAGTAGTTTCTGAGATTCTCGTCAGAAAGCTGGTTTAGAGTTTGGGAAAGGTTGATTTTGTATGCCTACAAAAGTGCAAAAGGCATTAGAGGTTGTGGCGAAGAAGGTGGAGATGGAAGGAGCAGAGGGGGCTACTATCCGCATTCTTATATCGAAGGCTGACGGGGCGGATAAATTCGCGATGCGGATGTTCGAGGTGCAGAGTGGCGGGCATACGCCTTTACACAGTCACCCGCACGAGCATGAAGTATTTGTTCTCGAAGGTGACGGCGTATTTATATGTGAGGGGAAAGAACACGCGATAGCGGCTGAGCATGTTGTTTTCGTTCCTGGCGGGGCAGAGCATCGGTTTGTGAACACGGGGGATTCGGTTTTGCGGTTTCTTTGTCTGGTGCCGGCGGCAGCGGCGGGATAGCCAGTAAGAAGGTCTCGGCCTTATTTTACCACTTTCGACAGGAGATATCCACAACGAGTCATTGCAGGCGGTGCGCCTTTATTGGGCAGGTTTGATTTTCTGTAGCTCCGATAATAAAAACAAGCCTTGGTCGGGCGGGGATTTATGGCGTTTTCGTGGGGTTTAGGGCGGTGTGGTATCGCGTGGGGTTAATTTGCAGAGGATTAATTCCGAAATCTATGTGTAAAGCGTGTCTGTGCGGATAGTTGTACTTTCAGGTCAACAAAGGCGTTGGAAACAAGGTGGGTAAATGTACAAAACAAGGCGATTTCTGGGTTTTACCAGAATAGACAAATTATGTGCCGGCATTGTGCTGCTGCTGATTGTCCTGGCGGTCAGCGGATTGCCGACCCATCCGGTAAAAGACAGAGCCGGTTGCAGCGTGGCGTGTTCTTTGGAGGGAGACCAAATACCCATCAGGGCCATCGAACGCATCGCTCAGAAAAGGTTTGTGAAATGGGCTGAAAATCCGGTTGTTGTCGAGGCTGTAAGACAGGCCAATAACAAGCCGGCCAGGACCCTTGAGGAGATTATCCAGCTGGACGATAAATGGATAGAGGGAACGTTTGACAATGAATGGCTTGGCGAACTGCTGGATAACCCTTGCGCTGAGTATTTAAAACGACTCCAGAGCGAAAAAGGCGGCAGGAAGAGTATGTATTCTGAAATCTTTGTTGTAGACAGGCAGGGGTGTATAGTTGCTCAGTCAAAAAAGACGAGCGATTACTGGCAGGGGGATGAGGATAAGTTCGTCAAAGCCTTTGCCGACGGTGAAGGTGCGATTTTCATCGATGAGGCTGATTACGATGAAAGCACGGATACGTCTTTAATCCAGGTTTCGGTACCCGTTATTGACCCGGATACGGAAGAGGCGATTGGTGTTATGACGATTGGTTTGAATATCAGAATCCTTTCTGAAGAGATTTAAGGCAGAAGAACAATGACGTTCAAAAAGAAGCTGGAGATTGGAACCGGGATTCCATTATTTATATTCCTGATATTGTCGGTGATTTTTTATCTACAGGTCCGCTGGATAGGCGGCAGTATCGGGCGGGTAACGGAAGTGGAAGCACCAAGATGCAGGGCTTTATTGAATATGGATGTCGAGCTGGTTAGAATCGGGTCCGAGATGATGGGATATCTACTGGACCCAAATCCGGAAGTAATCGAGCGGATAGAAAAGTACAAAAAAGGCTTTCGCCAATACCAAAGTGTTTATTGTCGTTTAACGGAAGCCGAGCAAGGCAGTGCATCAGTAGTTGAAATTGACAGAAACAGCGCTAAGTTATGGAAGGTGACCGAGGAGCTGACAAACCTTAGGGAATACCAGGGGCAAAGATTGGCGCTGTTGCGTGAGAATCTCGAAGAGGTGGACAGGATTTCAGATGCGGGATTCAAAAGTTGCACCGAATCCGAGGATATGCCCACTTTCGACGAGCTCAAGCCTTTTATGGAGATGAGGATATGGACAGATAACGTCGAAGAGGCCATCAATTGTTATTTAATAGACCACCGGCAGGAGTGTAAAAACAGAATATTCAACAGCCAGGAGAACTTCGGCCTGTTATTGGAGGGATATAAAGAACAGAACGACGTTTCGCCGCAGGGAGCATGGCTGGAGCAGTTATGCAATCTCCATGCAGACAATGGGAGGCTTGTAGGAGACGTTGTCGCACTTGAGCAAAGACAGGAAGTACGGTTGCAGGATTTTATGAAAATAAGAGATGAGCTGCGTTCGACCCTGGGGGTGGATATCGAGCAATCCCACGCGAATTTTGAAGGCGCCAGCCAAAAGAGTCAGCGCTCCGTTGCTATATCCACAGCAGTCACACTGATTTTAGTATTTTTATGATTAATTGTTGCGTTTATATCCCAGCAATCCATCAGCTTTATGGTTACTCAGCCAATAACGGAACTGCGAAACGCCGCGGCCAAAATCAGCCAGGGACAATATGATATTGTGATAGAAGTCGATTCGGATGACGAACTCGGGCAATTGGCTGATTCGATCGGCAAAATAGCTCAAGAGCTCAAGAGGTCCGGAGTGTCGCCGGATGCGCCAGGCGAAGAAGCGGCTGAACGTGAAGAGGCGGGGGTGTCGGCCTAAACCGCGCACGACAGGGTAACAGCATATCATTTCGTGAAGATTTTGCTTTCGGTTCCGGCAAAGATTCTTTTTATATTTTGACGGTGACGGGTAATCACCATTACTGGGATGCCGACGGCGGCTATGATTAGCGGCCAGAGGTCGGAGAATCGCCATGAACCGACCGCAGTGGTCAGTACGATGAACGAGACGGGGAATAACACCGAGGCAATTATCGAGGCCAGTGACACGTATCTCCAAATCAGCACGACGATGATCCATATAACGATAGCAATGGCTGCGCAAAGGGTAAAATAAGGCCAGAGGCCCAGTGCCACTCCGAAGCTGGTGGCGACACCCTTGCCGCCTTTGAATTTCAGATAGACGGGGAAGACGTGGCCTAAAATAGCGGCGATACCGACCAGCAGCCAAAGCAGAAGGTCGGTTGCATTGGGCGGGGCGGTGATAATCCTGCCGGCGATGAGTGTGGGGAACAGTCCTTTCGATACATCGAGAGCGAAACAGAGGTAGGCCCATTTTTTGCCGAGCGCTCGTGAAAGATTCGTTGCACCGATATTGCCTGAACCGATTTTGCGAAGGTCTTTGCCGTGGGCTGCGGCCATGAGAAAGCCGAATGGGACAGAACCCAGAAGGTATGCTGCGATTATAAGTATGGTTAGTGTCATTTACCTGTCCGGTGTTCAATAATAGCATGATACAGCGTGATAAGCTGTCTGGCTACCCGGCTTATCGAGATTTGTTCTTTGAGGTTGTCTTTGATGATAGCGGCTGCGGCTTTGTTGATATTGTCGGTGTCCGTAAAGTGGCTGATGGCCTCGGCCAGGGCGGGGATATTCTCCGGGAGGTCAATGATTCTTCCGTGGCGATGGTTTGTGAACAGGTCAATTGCACCGTTGAACCTGGTGGTTATAACGGGTTTGTCCACCGCCAGTGCTTCGAGTACAAAGCGGCTGGAAGGGTCGTAAAAGGTCGGCAGGACTGCGATGTCACATACGGCCAGGGCAGTTTCAATTTTCCTGAGCGGGCCGAGAAAGAGGACTTTTTGGTCAACGTTGAGCTTCGCGGCAAGGTACTTGTATTTTTTGATATTTCCCCCACCTGCAACAACGAGGTATGCGGTCCGGTCGGATGAACCGGCGGCCAGCTGCATGGCCCTTATCAGGGGACCGAGACCTTTTAGTCTGAAATTATGTGCGGCGAAGAGCAACAGGACAGGCTGGTCGGCTTCTTTGAGTGACAGCCGATTGAGTATATCGGCCCGCAGTCTATCCGTATCTCGCGGGTCGGCGGTCCTGTCCGTCAGGACGCCGTTGTAAATGAGCATGATTCTATCGTCGTAAAGGTTGTAGTGATTTTTGAACTGCCGTACGACGTAATCCGAAAGGGCGGCAACGACGGGGCCTGTGGAGTCGGCGCAGATTCTTGCCTCGGCCCGTGCGAGCTCAGCTCTGTGGAAATTCAACGAGGCGGTAGCGTTTTTGTAGTATCGTACGAATCTATTAGGATAACTCGCAGCGTTTCGGGCGGCGGCTTCGGGATATGCGCCGCCTCGCGGTTGATAGACGTCACAAAAATCAACCGGCAGGAAGCTGTGAACGATATCGAAAGAGTTCTGCGAAAGGTATTGTTTGAGTGTTTTTTGGAAGAGCGACAACGGTGTTCTTTTTCCCGGCAGGTTGCAGCAGAGAAGCCGGACGTTTTTGGTTTTTGTATTGCCTTTGGCGGCGAGGATTTCGACTTCGCAGCCGGAGGATTTCAGAGCGGCGGATAATTCGAACAGGCTTCGTTCGGCACCGCCCAGCTCGATATTCGCTCTTTCTATAATAAGTGCAATTTTCATATAGTCCGGTGGCAGAGGAATTATTTTGTATCCTTAAAAGGAACAGTCCTGCCATGCTTTTTGTCGTGCCTGGCCATTGTATTAACCTTGTCGACGACCTGCCTGATAAAAGTTCTGTCGGCGGCGGTTAATTTTTTTCTTCCAGAGTATGCTTTGTAAAACCGCAACCGGTCGGTTCGGCTAAAAGTTTTTGCAGCAGCGCTGTAGTACAGTTGCGCGATATCCTTGATACGAAACCTTTGTCCCATCAGCCAGGGCTGAAATGCTCTGGCAAGGTCGATAAGAGTAAAGCATTCCTTATCATCGCAGAATATGTGGCAAAGGTACAGGTCTCGATGCCGAAAACCAGTGTCGTGAAAGTTTTTTATAAACTTTGCGAGCTTGTCAATGAATTGTCGGCGGCGGGCCGGGTTTTTGCCGGTAGTCGGCCTATCGAAGTATTCGGGTAGTTTTTGTTCGAGCGAATTTGCGTTCGGCACCTGTTCGGTAATGACGAAACTTTTGTTCTCGCACAGCAAATTCAGTTTTTGGCCGTAAGCGACGATTTTTGCGGTATTGATGCCTGTTGCGGTGAGGGTTTCGGCGGCCCCGGCTTCGAACAGGCCGCAGGTAATCGGCCCGTGATTGCACAGCCATTTGTCCAGTTGGATATCCAGCGGAGGATTTTCGTATCGTTTGAGAAAGAGGGTTCTCGGCGGCGTATCAATTTCAAACCGTATCCGTGTTCGATAATCGGCCAGGTTCTTTTTGGTCAAATTCTGTCCGTTGTCAAAAGAGAAAACCGAGTCAATTGAGGTCAGGCCCAGATTGCGGAAATCCTGTTCATAGTCCTGGTCGACGAAGAGTGAATCGCCAAGCCGGACGAATTGCTGAGTCGTATCCGAGAGTTCTTCGAAGTTTTTTCCTCCGAGCAGTCTATCGGCGGCGGTGCAGATTCTGTCGACGGTTATCGAGTTCATGCACAGATGTTCGGATTTGCTGCAAATAGGTTCAAGGCAGGGGGCGCATGGAGCACGGCCGATGATTTGTATTTCTTTTTCGTGGCCTGTCCGGGTCCATGCGGGGTGGTTCGGTCCGAACATGGTTATGACCTTGCGGTCGAATGCTATTGCGATGTGGCGGGGGCCGGTGTCGTTGCAGATGACCAGTTCGGCTATTGAAAAAAGGGCTTTTAATTCGCCGAGTGATAAGGGGTTTTCGGCAAGGTTAACAGTATTGTGTTTTGATGCGGCAGAGATTTGCCGTGCTATTTCTCGTTCATGTTTTTCGGGCGCTACCGAGATGACAACCGCGGCGTTGTGGTTCTCAATAAGCCGGTCGGCGGTTTTTGCGAATCGGTCGGCTGGCCAGCACTTGCTCAGGCCGAATGCGCCGCCGGGCACGAGAATTACAATCGGTTTATCAGAATCAAAGAGACCCGGCAGCTTCTTCTTAAGTGTAGCGGTGTCCTCATCGGCAACGGAGAGCTCTAATTTGCGGTCGTCCGTATCGGCGCCGAGCCATGAGGCGATTGACAGGTAATAATCAATCATTGATGTGGGTTTGTATTTGCCGTCGGGCAGTTTCGGCGGGTATAGTCTGTCTGTCAGCAAAAAGCCTCGGCCGTCCCTGCTGTAACCGATGCGGTTTTCGACGCCGGCAAGAAATACGGTAAGGGCCGAGCCGAATGAGTTTTTAAAAAGTATTGCAGCGGTGAAGTTGTGCTTTTTAAGCTCAGCGGCGAGAGTAAAAATATTGTTGTTCTTTGGGACAATCCAGTCGTCGTTGAAGCTGCATGGCGAGAGTATTTGGCGGACGGTATCAGCAGCGAGGAACGTGATTTTAGCGGACTCGAAGTTTTTTCTTATCGCGCGCAGGGCGGCAGTGCAAAGGACGGCGTCGCCCATAGGAGACGGAAGCCAGACTAAAAGATTGTCCTGCTGCATTTTCGGATTGGGATGTACCAATGGTCCGTGTGGAATTATTTTTGCCTCTGCATTACAAAGAACGTCAGCGCCATTACCTGAAAAACCAGAGCGAACACGAGTGATATTAAGATAGAGTCCGCCTGTTTGTTTGGGCTCATCAGCAGCCATATGCTTATTAAAAGGCAGAACAGCACTACGACCTGCACGATTCCTGCAATCAGCCTGGTGACGGAGAACTCGCCGAACATTTCGGCCCGCTGATTCCTTCGCAATTGCTCGAGAATCTCGACGAGAAGCTGTTCCTGGGTTGCCGGCCGGGCGGATGATTTTCCCATATCCGGTCGAGGCCTTTCGGGGGCAGGAGGCGTTATTAAAGGTTCTATTGTGGAACGGTCCCGGGTAATTTCAGTTTTTTCAGTTTCCATTTTTTGTCGAGCTCGATTGTGTTTCTTAATAATATTTGCGACTTCTTTCAGATTAACGGCTGTATAGTCGGGTGAAGTTGCGCCCGGTTCGATGGTGCGGGTGTGAGCGGCGTTTTGGATGAGTATCGTTGTGCAGCCGGCTGATTTTCCGGCGTCTATGTCGCGGGCGCTGTCGCCAATGAGCCATGATTCGGTTAAATCTATGTCAAGCTCTTCGGCTGCTGCAAGGAGCATTCCCGGTGCGGGTTTTCGCCAGTTACTTTCCTTTCGGTATCTTGGTATAGCGCCGTCCGGATGGTCGGGACAATAGTAAATCTTGTCGAGTGCAGCGCCTCGCTGTGCCAGGATATATTCAAGACGCTCATGGATTTGGGCGAGCACCTGTTCGGTTATGATGCCCCGGGCGACGGCTGACTGATTCGAAACGACGATGAGCTTGTATCCCATCCGCCTGAGCTCACTTAGAATTTCCGGTACGCCTTCGAGCAGTTTGACCTGGTCGGGGTGATTTATGTAGCCTGGGTCCTCAATCAGGGTATCATCTCGGTCAAGAAAGACAGCTTTATTTGCCATAACAATACCGGGCGTTTAATCCGTGATTAACGGCTAAGTGTTTTTCAGCGATTTCATTTTTTCGATAGTGGCAGTGGAGCTTTTGCCTTCCACCAGCGGCGCAAGAACAAGCCTTCCGCCATACGATTCGACAAATTCACGCCCCACGACGCCTTTCTGTTCCCAGTCCCGGCCCTTTACAAGTACGTCCGGTTTGACCTGCATAATGAGGTTCATCGGGTCGGGCTCGTCGAAGATGATGACATAGTCCACTGTTTCGAGCGCGGCGAGCACGGCGGCGCGGTCGTGCTGGTTGTTAATCGGCCTGTCAGGTCCCTTTATCTGTTTTACGGAACGGTCGCTGTTGAGCCCCAGTACGACTACGTTTCCCTGAGCTTTGCAGAACTTGAGGAATTCGATATGACCTCGGTGCAGGACATCGAAACAGCCGTTGGTGAAGACTATTTTTTCTTTCAGTTTTCGGTGCCAGTCGAGCTCGGTCAGGATCGAATCGGCCCGGCGGATTTTTCCGCTCTTGCCGCGGTAAACACTGATGATTTCGTTCACTATTTCGTCAATTGAGACCGTCGCTGATCCGAATTTTTCGACTTCGATACCGCCTGCGATGTTCGATAACCGGACCGCGGTTTCATAATCACAATCCGCCGCCAGTGTCACAGCCAGTGCGGCAAGAACCATATCGCCGGCTCCGGTTACGTCATAGACGTTTCTTGGTATGGTGGGAACGAGGCGGCTGACAGCGTCGGTATGCAGATATGCTCCTTCTTTGTCGAGGGTTATGATTACGGCTTCGAGCCTCAGCTTTTCATATAGTAGTTTGGCAGCCCTTGCAACGTCATCAATGTTGTTTATCTCAAAGCCCACGGCGGCGGAGGCCTCTTTTCGGTTTGGTGTTATCAAAGCGGCGCCCGTGTACTTGGAATAATCGTTAATAAATGCCGGGTCCACTAAAACTTTTTTGCCGGCCTTTGCCGCCATGTTAATTATATTCCGGCAGACAGGTTCGTTGAGCAGGCCCTTGTTGTAATCCTGGAGGCAGACGACGTCGGCGTGGTGAAGATTGTTTGCACAGCACTTTTCAATCTGCTGCGAAAGTTCCTGTGGGAACAGGTCCGAACACTCGTCGTCAATTCGGATAAGCTGCTGTGGATGTCGGTGCTGGGCAAGGCCTATCAGTCTCTGCTTGGTGGTGGTGGGTCTGCCGGGCAAAGTTATGAGCCCTTTGGTATCCGCTGCGGCTTCGGTGAGCATTCGTCTGAGCCTGGCGGCGTTTTCATCGTCTCCTGTTATACCTATACAACTGACCTGTGCGCCGAACGCCAGCAGGTCGTTGGCGACAGAGCCTGCACCACCGCAGGCGTATGTGATGTTTTTCACATTCAGGACCGGTACCGGTGCTTCGGGACTTATCCGCAGGGCGTCACCATATATGTAAACATCGAGCATAAAGTCGCCGACGAGCATGATACGCGGCGAGCCGAGGTTCGTAACGGTTTTTAGCAGTTCTTCGTACATACAGCCTGTCAACAACCTTTTATTTGTTAGATACTTGTGGAGATTTTACCAGCGATAGCCTTTTTAATCAACTCTGTTATTCGTTCGGCGCCGGCCCGAAGTTCGATTTCCACGGCCAAATAAGCGAAATTAACCGGCACATCCGTCATCCAGGCGGCGTCTATTTTGCTGAAATCCTTTTCTGTGGTAATTACCAAACCGGCGTTTACAGCCTTGGCGTTGCCGGCGATACGGTCAACATCGGCTTTGGTGTAGTGGTAATGGTCGTCGAAGACCATAGAACCTGTGATTGTAGCTCCGAGAGATTTCAGGGTCGTCGAAAATGCGTCCGGGTTACCTATGCCGCAGAAGACGAAAACTTTTTTGTCCTTTAGCTGAGCTGGTTGTGACTCGACGGCTCGGCTGTCCCTGATGCAGAGCGGTTTGTGGATGGCTGCAGCGATTACCAGTGATGCCTTTATTGTTTTTGCAGTTCTTTCAATCTCTTCTATACGGTTTTTCTCAACCTGGTCGGCCCTGGTGATAATTACGGCATCAGCGCGTTTAAGGGACTTGATTGGTTCTCGCAACAGGCCTGCCGGCAAAATCCGGTCGTAGCCAAAGGGACGTGTTGCATCAATGGTCACAATATCGACGTTGCGTGCGAGCCTTCGATGCTGGAAACCGTCATCGAGGATGAGAACTTCGGCTCCATTGTTAATAGCGTCCATGGCGCCGGCAAGACGGTCGGGATTTACTACAACAGTGATGTTGTCAACAGAGCGGGCCAGCAGGGCAGGTTCATCGACTGAATCGCGGGCGGCTTTGTAGCCGCGGGTGAGTATAGCGCATTTTTTCTTTGATGAGATATATTTGGCCAGCCAGGCGACGAGCGGTGTTTTTCCTGTTCCGCCGGCGGTTATATTCCCGACGCTTATAACAGGCACAGACACGCTATGGGTTTTGAATAGCCCGGTGTCGTATAAGCAGTTTCGAGTTTGAACAGCGAATCGATACGCCGCGGACAGCGGGCGGAACGCAAGACGCAGGAAGGCTACATAGGCCCCCTGATATTGTCCGGATATGATGTCCCGCAAATCCGCCTGTTTCAAGCCGAAATCCCTTAAGCGAAAACGCCCTTTTTACCAGTTTTGAGGCCTATTGTCATCTGATTTAGTAGCACGGGCTTCCAGCCCGTGACATGGGCAGGATGTCCGTGCTACGAAATTTTTTCGATTATGGCGTCGGCCATCTGGCTTGTTCCGACGGCGGTGGGGTCGTTTCGGTCGGGTTTCATGTCATAGGTGACGTTTTTCCCCTCGGCAATAACGGCGGCGACGGCATTTTCGAGTTTGTCGGCTTCTGTCATTTTGTCCAAATGCCTGAGCATAAGGACGCCGCTGAGAATTAGTGCGGTGGGATTGACCTTGTTCTGCCCTTTGTACTTGGGGGCGCTGCCGTGAGTGGCCTCGAAGATAGCACCTTTTTCGCCGATATTCGCACCGGGTGCGACGCCGAGACCGCCGACTAATCCTGCACAAAGGTCACTGAGAATGTCACCATAGAGATTGGGCAGTACGATTACGTCGTAGAGTTCCGGTTTTTGGATGAGCTGCATGCACATATTGTCAACGATGCGGTCCTCGAATTCTATATCGGTGTATTTCTTCGCCACCTGACGGCTGACATCGAGCCACAGGCCGTCGGTATATTTCATGATATTGGCCTTGTGGACGCTGGTGACCTTTTTGCGGCCCATCTTTCGGGCGTATTCGAAGGCGAAGGTGACTATTCTCTCTGTGCCGTGGACTGAAATGGGCTTGATGGTTATCCCGGAATCTTTCCTTATCTTTTTTTCACAGCGGCTGTTTATCCAGTCTATGAGCTCGGCGGTTTCGTCTTTGCCTTTTTCAAATTCGATGCCGGCGTAGCAATCTTCGGTGTTTTCGCGGACTACGACCAGGTCGATGTCGGTGTATCTGCTGCGTACGCCTTTGTAGCTCTTGCACGGCCGCAGACAGGCGTATAAATCGAGGCTCTGGCGAAGGTGTACGTTTATACTCCTGAAGCCGGTACCCACCGGGGTAGTGATAGGGGCTTTGAGGGCGACCCCGCTTTTTTTGATAGAGTCAATTGTTTTCTGGGGCAGGGGGGTGCCTTCCCGCTCCATGACATCGGTTCCCGCTTCTACGATGTCCCAGTTGATATTCGCACCTGTGGCGTCGATGCATCTGCGTGCTGCATCGGCGATTTCCGGCCCGATTCCGTCGCCTGTTACCAAAGTTACGTTGGTCATGTCAGATTTCTCCAGGTGCTGAAAAGCCCAAATGGTATTGACCGGCCGTGCCGTTGTCAACAGCGCATAATAAGATTCGCACGTACAATCGGGTTATTTGCTTGAAAAACTTTTTGTGGGCGTGTAAATTCTCGACTTCCGGCGAAAAACTGCGGCGTCGTGGAGATTTATGTACGCATGCGGTTTGTTAGAAGCTATAATTGCACAGGAGAAATTTGTGCGTTCTCGGGAGTGTAGCTCAGCTGGTAGAGCAACGGCCTTTTAAGCCGTAGGTCTTGGGTTCGAATCCCAACACTCTCATTTCCGCCTGCCTGGGTTTTTGAACAGAGGCAGGCTCCTCTTCGACGAGAGTGGGAGAAGTTTATTCCTGTTGTTCGAGCTTTTTGTTCAGAGTTTCTATCTCCGCTCTGAACTTGGCGTTCTCTTGTGTTAATTGTTCTACCTGCTCGGCCAGCATATCAATCAGGCTCTCTTTTAGAGCCTTTGCGGTCTCTTCGGAGAGTTCTTTCTCGATAATAGTTTTGTCGGCATTACATTTATCCAGTTCTTTTTGTTTGGCCTGGAGGTCCTTTTCGGATTGCTCCCGGAGTTTTTCAAGCTGTTTTTTTAATTCCATATTCTCAACGGAGTAGAGCCTTTCCTGGCGTTCGTTGACCGTTTCTTTGGGTTCGCAGCCTGCCAGGCCGGCAAGAACGGCGCAAACGGTCAGGAACAGAGATATTTTGAAAATTCCGTTCATGGTTTTGGCCTTTCCAAAACAAATTTCTGCATACGAATATGCTGACAGTATAGTTGCGGGGACGCATTTGTCAATGAGTCGGTTTATTATGCGCTCTTTCTATTTTTAATGAGCGAGCTATAATAACCCAATTCGAATAGGTCGCGGCCGATTAGAATGTCGACAGGAGAAAAGTCATGCGTATAGGGATTATGGGGGCGATGCACGAAGAAGTTGCCTCGATTTTGAGCGATGTCGGCAATCCTGTTCAGGAAAAGGTGGGGGCGAGGTCTTACTATTCGGGGTCGTTATATGGTAAAGATGTAGTAGTCACTATTTCCGGGTGGGGGAAGGTTGCATCTGCTTCAACAGCCACGACTTTGTTAGTCCACTATGATGTAGAAGCTGTTATTTTTGTTGGTGTCGCCGGCGCCGCATCGCCTGACCTTAATATTGGTGATGTTGTGGTAGCTAAGGAGTTAATTCAATACGACCTGGACGCCAGCCCGATATTTCCGAAGTATCAGGTTCCAATCCTGGGAATCTCGCGTTTTGAAACTGACCGGAATCTGAGGGATTCTGCAGTTTTGGCGACAGAACAGTTTTTGTCGAGAGATATTGTTGACTGTGTTGACACCGAAACTCTCGCTGTATTTCATATCACAAGGCCTGCTGTACATCAAGGTCTCGTTGCAAGCGGAGATAGATTCATATCTGACCCGGAAGAGCTGGCCCGGTTACGTGATGCCTTGCCGGGGCTCAAATGTGTTGAAATGGAAGGCGCATCGGTGGCGCAGGTTTGTTGCGAGCACAAGGTTCCATTGGTAGTTGTGAGGACAATTTCCGATAAGGCCGACCGAAGTGCGGAGAAGAGTTTTTCTCTGTTTATATCGAAAGTTGCACGGCATTATTCACATGGAATTCTTAAAAATCTGCTTGCCCGAGTTGAACGATAGCAGGCCTTTATTGATAAGTAGATAAAAGCCGGCAACGGGACGAGATTGTTTTGTATAATCAAGTGTATGAGTCTTGCACAAGCCATAAAGAAAAAGACCCTCGAATCAGGCTTTGATGCGGTTGGCATTACCGATGCTTCGCCCATTGACGCTCGCCAGGCTGAATATATCAGCAGGTGGCTGAAATGCGATTATGCCGGGCAGATGGGATACATGCGCCGGAACGTGGATAAACGATTCGACCCGAGTCGATTGTTGGACGGTGCGAAGTCTGTAATTGTTGTCGGATTGAATTACAAGCTGCCGGAAGAGAGCGGCACGAAATCCCTGCCGAATGAGCCTTTCGGCAGGGTGGCAAGATATGCCCGGTACGAAGATTATCACGGGTTTTTCAAACGGCTTCTTCGACAACTGTGTGAATTTGTCCTTAGTGAGGCCGGCGGGGACGTGAAATTTAAGGTTTGTGTCGATTCGGCGCCTCTGGCTGAACGCGCGTTTGCGGTGCGCGCCGGGCTGGGATTTATCGGCAGGAATCACATGCTAATCAATCCTGAACTGGGGCCTGAGATTCTTCTCGGTGAAATCATTACAGATTTGGAGCTTGAGGCGGATGAACCTTTAGATTCCAGTTGCGGAAGTTGCGACAGGTGTATAAAGGCCTGTCCCACCGGCGCGTTGAGAGACGATGGGCAGTTCGATGCCAGAAGATGCATCAGCTATCTGACAATAGAGTATGGCGGGGATATTGAAGAGGATTTGGTCGGCAGGATAGGTGACCGGGTTTTCGGCTGTGATGAATGTGTTCTTGCGTGTCCGTATCAACAAAAGGCACCAGTACGCAGAAACACTGCCATAAAATATTGTCCGCAACGAGAAGCCCTTGTGCTGAGTGAAATATTGGGTATGACGAGCGAGTGCTTTGAGCGATTGTTTGGAGACTCGCCGTTATTGCGAACAGGGCTGGAGAGACTTAAGCGAAACGCCCGCATTTGTCTTGGGAATTTACGGGCGGATTGAGACATTATTTCCTGTGTAGCCTGCTTTATCTTCATTACTTTTGAAATCGTGCCGATAATTATATGTGGTTTCCATCACATTTTTTTGGGTGAGCAGGAGTTATGAAAAAACCGCTTAAAATCATAGTGACGTTATTATTGATTGTGATAGTGGTCGGCGTCGCTTTGCTGATTTTTAGGCTGTTGCCGCAGTCCCCGGTCGAGAATTTTCCGCCGGATGCGGCCCCGGTCGTTCGTGAGTATACGGCGTGGCTGGCACGGGATTTTACGCCGGAGCGGAAAATCCTTGAGGCGATAAGGGAGCAGTTGTCCGGCGGTGCGGAAATCGAAACTCTGCCTCGCTCGAATATTCCATTTGACCCTAATTATTCGTATGTGTGCGTGACATTATTCCAGCCGCCCAATCGCCCGCTGCGATTTATATCCATAAAAGACTCTATGGCCGATACCGTCAGGCATGTTACTGATATGCTAAGCAAGCGAAGCCGCTTTAGACAGTTCGATGTCGCCGACCCGAGCAGGTGCCGGATTATGCTGGAAGTGGTGACCGGCATTGAACCAATCGATATCAACGAACTCAGTGAAGACAGCATTGACGCCAACCGATTCGAGCCGGGGATAACCGGTTTCAGGATTGATTACGATGGTCGCAGCTATTTCTATATGCCTACCGACGCGATAGTATACAGCCACCTGTCGACAAGACATGCGTTAAATTTCATCGCAAAAAAGGTCGGGCTCGGTCAATTGACCAACAGTATTTCAGAGAGAATCGAGCTGCTTAGAGAAACGCCCATCGGGTGGTTCAGGACTCGGGGCGTGGCTTTTATAACCTATGGTGAGAAGGTACTGCCCTTGTATCGGGGCTATCCGGCACCGGTTGAATGTTCTTCCGAGCGTATTTATGAAACGGCCAAAGCGTCGGTCGAGTGGGTACTCAATAACATGGCGGAGGATGGGACGTTCCTTTATTACTACGAAGGAACGGAGGATAACATCATCGACCATTTGCATCCCAACCGCAGCCTGGAAAACAACTACTACAATATGCTCAGGCACAGCGGCGGAATTATTTCTCTTTTAAAAATATATGAATTCGAAAAGGACAAAAAGTACCTCATCGCCGCAGATAAGGCATTGCAGTTTCTTGTTGAGCAAATCAGGCAGCACAGTTTTGAAAGCCGAGATGCGTACTATGTTTTCTTTAACAGCAAGGGGAAACTCGGCGGCACGGGTACTGCGCTGGTTGCTTTTTTGCGATACCGGCAGGCGTGCGGTGACACGAAGTACGACCGGATTATCCACGGCCTGGCCTGGCACATTCTTTCGCGAATTAGTGAAGACGGCGAATTGACAGGTTACTACATCCACCCGCAATATAACCGGGGCGAACCGATAACAGCACCGAGTGGTGAAGAAAAAAAGGAATTGTTCTCGTTCTATTATCCCGGAGAGGCTCTTCTTGGTCTTGCACTTTACGATGAGCTTATGCCCCTGTCGCCGCAGGACAGGCAAAGGGTTCGGGCTGATGCGGAACGGGCGCTGGATTTTCTGGTTGAGGTTCGCCCGGCCAAATACGCGGAATTGTTTGAGCCGCTTCCCAGTGACGGCTGGCTCATGCAGGCGATAGAGGCCTGGGCCCAGTCCGAGAAATTTCGCAAACCCCGATACATTGACTTTGTTTTCAATGACGCCAACGCGATGATATCGCATATGTATACCGACCGGGATGCGTTGTATTACGATTATCCGGGGGCATTCTACTACCAGTACGGCGACCACGCGTATCCGGACGGGGCAAGGGGGGAAGGGCTTATCGCTGCGTATTACCTGGCGAGGAATCTGGGCAGGGATGATTTGGCTGAGTATTATCTTGAGAACTGCAAACGGGCCGCTAAGTCGGTGATGTATTTATATAACAGTGAAGAATCGACCTACATGCACAAGGTGCCGGAAAAATCCATCGGGTCGTTCCGATTTAAGCTGACTCGTCAATGGGTTCGGGTTGACAGTGTTCAACACGCGGCGTGCTTTTACCTGAGATTGTATCGAGCATTAAAGTCCGATATAATTAAGCCGTAGTAACCGGACTTTTTAAAGTCTTCGACGCTGCTTTAACTCACCGCAAAAATGTTTTTGCACAGGAAGTCCATCTGTCTCTTCAAGCTATCACCGTTTTTATTTTGCGCTAAGCCGGTAATAACAACGCACTTAGGATTACAGGGGTTGAATTGACATAAGCTGTTTTGCTATAATACGCTTATCAACTAAGGGAGTTACCGGGTAGGGATGGACACCTCAAGGGGGTAAATCGGACTGTTAGAATCTATCGTAAGAGAGGGGTAAATATGAGCATTTCCAGATGTTTCTCAAAGGGTCAGACAGTGCGCGCTGTTTTGGTATGTTTGTGCGTAATTGTTTTGCTGACAATGATTTCAGTTGTAACGGCCAAGCCCAAGGAGTTTGGCAACGGCCCACACAGCGGTGGCAGCAACCCCGGAGGTAATTATTTTGGGTCGGGCGGAGTGAAGTTTAACCATGACGGCCTTAAGATGAATGCCAGGAATTCTTTTGGTTCCAGCGGCGGCAGCTCGCCTATACAGGTAACTCCGGTAGGCGGTAGTTTCGGCGGCAGCGGAAGTACGGGTAGTGGCGGTTTTTCGGGTTTTAGCGGCTCGAATTCGACGTCCGGACAGGGTTCTTCAGGCTCCGGCGGATTCGGCGTAGGCAACAGCAACGGCGGCGGCTTTGGGAGTTCCTGCGGCCCGACAGCTACATCCGGGCCGGGTTCTATAGGGCCCAGTGGACACAGCAACAACGGTGCTTCTAATAACAGCCCTGGTGGTAAGACCGAATTCGGCGGCTATACCGGTAACGGTTTTCTAATGACAAAACACGGCAGCGATGTCGTTATTAAGATGCCGTTTGATAAAGGGGGCAAATCGACAGGTGGAAATGACGGAGCTGTTTTTGGTTGCGGCGATGCCTTTTCAAAGGTTTTCTCTGGTCCGGATTGTAAAGGCGGTTCGTTTAATAAGCCCGGGCCGGTCGGACCAAAGGGGCCGAAATTCAATTGCACTCCGAAACCGAAAAAATGCGGCGACAAGAATAGTCACAAACACGGCAAATGGAACTGCGGCAAAAAACGCTGGGACAAAGATAAGAAGGGATGCAAGCACAAAAAGTGGAAATGGCATAAGAAGTGTAAACCTTGTCCCCATGATACCGACAACGATGCTGATACTGATATAGACGTTGATTCTGATATCGACAATGACCTGGATATGGACCTTGACATGGACAATGACCTGGACAACGATACCGATGACGATGTCGTTGCGATTCAGGCGGCTCCATTATGGCTCGAAACTGATATGGAGTTTTCCGGTTGTCCGGCGCTGATGAAGTGGGTGGCGGCTGAGCTGGGCGTGCCGGGTGATGAGATTCAGATTTATGTAGTCAATACTCGAACAAACTTCAGGGACATAAATCCCTGTGATATGTGTGCAAGACTGCAGAGTGCCGCCTTGATACTGCATGACAGAGAGGGCATTCGCCTATCGGCTCTTATGGAGATTGTCGATGAGATAGCCCAGCCGGGAGCGCCGATATCGCCCGAGCAGATGATGCAGGTAGCACAGCGGCTTGCAGAACCGGAACCCGGCAGTATCTACGAGCGGGCGGCTGAATATCTGAACGCCGCCGAGACGTATGTGAAGATACTCACCGATGACTTTGGCTATTCGACGGAAGGGTCGTTTACCCTGGCAGCGAAGTATATCGGAACCATCGATGACCTTGAGACTGCCGATTACGTGACAGCTCGACTGATTGCCGTCAGCCAATAACGGGATTCTACGATACGGTGTGAAAATTCTATTGCCGCCGGACGGCGTAACTGTTCGGCGGCAATTTTATTTATGTGGTATTTTAGTAGGTGATTCTAAAGTCGGTGTACCGGGGGTCGTACTGGATATCGGTTAGCTTTGGGTCCGCGACGCCGAAAGTTTCCTGAAGGTCTCTTATACAGTCGCTGATATCGTCGGGATACCCCTGTACTATCATCTCAACGGAACCATTCGGCAGATTCCTCACTATCCCGGTCAATTGGCAGCGTCGGGCAATGCTGTAGGCGGTGAATCGGAACCCCACGCCCTGGACGCGGCCGGTAAATATTATATGCTTGGCAGTGCCCGTCATTTTTCGAGTATCCCGTAAAGCCGAAAACTTCTCGGCCATTTATAAAAAACTCATTGAAAGCTAATGAATGCATAAGAATCTTCAGCGAATTTTAGTCCTTTTGTAAATGACATGCAAGCGGCAGTGAGCGGACAATCCCGGCGCGCCGGGATTTGCTATTCGCATATAGGCCCGATTTTACTATAATACCAGCTTTTGCATTCTGTGGGTGATATGGCAAGAAAGAGTAAAGAACAAATAGAGCGTGACGAGCAGATATACCAGTTGTCAACGCTGGTGGCGGGGGAATTCTCGCTGCAGGAGGTGCTTGACCGGCTTGCCGAGGCGGCGGTAAAGATTACCGGCGTCAAGGCCTGTTCGATTCGACTGCTTGACCCTCAGACGGGCGACCTTGAAATGCGCAGCACATACGGGCTCAGCGAAGAGTATCGCAACAAGGGCATGGTGTCTAAAGAAGACCCCGTTATCCAGGCGGCGTTTACGGGTGAAGCGGTAATACTGGATGATATGCGCGTTGACGGTCGCGTCAAATATCGCGAGGCTGCGGTGAAGGAGGGGCTTATAAGTCAACTTACCGTGGCCATGCAGTTCAGGGGCAGGGATATCGGAGTGCTTCGGTTGTACAGCCCCGTGCCCAGACAGTTTTATGAAGACAACATCAAGCTTGCCCGTGCGGTTGCATCGCAGTGTGCAGTTGCGATTACGAATGCGCGGTTGTATGCCAGGGCAATTGAAGGGGCGCGGATGCGTGAGCAGATGCGGCTGGCCGGTGTAATCCAGCGCCGAATGATTCCTGAAAAAGCGCCGCAGATACAGGGCCTGGAGATAGCAGCTGCTTATATTCCCTGTTTCGATGTGGGCGGCGACCTGTACGATTTTATCAAGCTGTCGGACAGTCATCTTATCGTAACTATGGCCGATGTTATAGGAAAAGGAATTCCTGCAGCGATAATGACCAGTATGTTTCGCGGGGCGGTCAGGGCGTATGCCGACGTCGGCGGTGCGGATTTGATTAAGCCGACCATCGAACGGCTTAACCGGATGGCGTGCAGGGAAACTACGTCCGGGGAATTTGTTTCATTGTTTTATGCCCTTATAGATGTTGAGCAGATGAAGATGACTTACTGCAACTGCGGGCACGAGCCCACACTGCTCATAAGAGGCGGGCATGTTAATGAGCTTAATACAGGCGGCCTTGTTTTAGGCGTGGAGAGCCAGGCCGAATACGAGATAGGGTCGGTAGGGCTCGCAGACGCCGATACCCTGCTGTTCTCTACGGACGGTCTGACCGACGCGGTGAATTTTCGGGGTGAGTTCTGGGGCAGGGAGCACATGCTCAGCACTGCCAGGAAGTTTGCCAATGAACCTGCGGCTATTATGATGCACAATATACTCGGCTATCGTCGGCGGTTTGTGGGACTTTCGAGACAGATTGACGATACCAGCATAGTAGTTGTAAAGGTAAACAAGTCGCAGCATATAAAGAAGGAGCGGCCTGGTAAATAATGGCCCGTTTGGTAGTTACAATCGACGGTCCTGCAGCAAGCGGCAAGAGTACCATTGCCCGGCTGCTGGCGCAGAAGCTTGGAGCGACGTTTCTGGATACCGGAGCTATGTACCGGGCGGTTACCCTTGCGGCTATGCAGAAAGGAATCGAGCTTTCAGATGAGCAGGAGCTGCTCGATGTGCTGGGAAAAACGAAGTTCGACTTCAGAGCGGATTGGGACAAAATGAGTGTATTTATTGACGGCGTTGATGTTACCGAGCAGATACGACGGCAAAGCGTGACGGGAAATTCACGTTACATTGCATCAGCGCCGAAAATTCGAGCCAGGCTGGTCGAAATGCAAAGGGATTTCGCAGCGGCGCATGAAAAGGTGGTAACAGAAGGGCGCGACCAGGGAACGGTTGCTTTCCCGGACGCCGATGTGAAATTCTTTTTGACGGCTGATATCCAGACCAGGGCGCAACGACGAATGCAGGAATTGAAAGACACCGGAGGCGTTACTTTAGAGGGTCTGGTAAAGTCGATAGAACAGCGTGACGCCAAGGATAGTCAGCGGGCCGAGGGTCCGCTTAAAGCCGCCGATGATGCGATATTGGTGGACACGACGGATTTGGGTATTGAAGATGTGGTCGAATTGCTTGTTTGTCATGTGAGAAGCGAATGTTCCTGAAATATGTCAAACACGGCTGGTATGTATTTGCCCTTTGGGCCTGCAGGATGTTCTGCGTGGTATTTTTCAGGATGCATCTGAACGGCCAGGAAAATATACCGCGCAAGGGGCCGTTTTTGCTTGTAAGCAATCATCAGAGTTGCCTTGACCCGATTTTTTGCGGTGCGCCTTTACGGCGACAACTGGCTTATGTGGCCCGCGATACCCTGTTTCGAAGCTGGGCGTTCATGTGTTTTATCGCCTCGGTATGTAATATACCGGGTCGGCGTGGGTAGGCGGATTTGACTGCGATAAGGCGAATGTTTGCGGCGCTGCGTGAAGGATTCGGGTTGTGTCTTTTTCCGGAAGGAACGAGGACTTCCGACGGCAGGATTGCTGCGCTTCGGCCGGGCTTTTCGCTTCTGTGCAGGAAGGCCAAAGCTCCTATAGTTCCGGTGGTGATAGATGGCGCGTTTCAGTGCTGGCCGAAGGGGAAGAAGTTTTTCTCGCCGTGGCAACATATATGGGTCTGGTACGGCAAGCGCATCGAGCCGCAGGAAGCGGCGCGGATGAGTGATGAGGAATTGGCGGCTCATGTGACAAATATCATGCGTCAAATGCTCAATGACTGCAGGGTGAAATTCGGGTACCAGGAGTATGAGTATGCCGACAGTCCAGCCGACGGGGCGGGAGGTGGCGAGAAATTATGAAGGTATTCGTTGCGGAAAAATGCGGTCTGTGCGCAGGCGTAAAAAACGCGATGAGACTTGCCGAGGAAGTACTTCAGAAGGAAGGTGAGGTCTTCAGTCTTGGCCCGATTATTCATAACAACGATGTAGTGAACAGGCTGTCGGCCATGGGTCTTCACACTGTCGATGGTATCGAAGATATTCCTCGCGGTACTGTGCTGATACGCTCGCACGGTGCGGCACCGGCCCAGATTGAGAAACTCAAGGGCAAGGGGTTAAAAATTATCGATGCGACCTGCGTACTGGTCAAGCGGGTTCAAAAAATCGCCACTGAACTGGAGGCAGAAGGTTATACAGTGGTGGTAATGGGAAACAAGGAGCATCCGGAGGTCAGGGCGGTGGTCGGCTGTGTCAACCACGCTACCGTGGTAGCGGATGAGAGTGACCTGGAAAAGCTGCCTGTTGACGGCAGTTTAGGGGTGATTTGTCAGACTACACAGAGCCCGGAGTACTTTGCCCGGATGTTATCCGCAGTCTGCCGTCGCGGTTTTTCCCGGCTCAAGGCGATAAATACGCTGTGCAAAGAGGCCGTAAAAAGGCAGCAATCGGCAGTGGAATTGTGCAAGAAAGTAGATATAATGTTCGTGCTTGGCGGACTGGACAGTGCCAACACTCGCAAGCTGGCCGAGCTGTGCCAGCAGCACAACAGCCAGACGTACCATTTGCAAAATTGGAACGAATTTGATAAAAGTAAGCTCGCCGGCAAGAAAACTGCGGGAGTTACCGCAGGGGCGTCTACGCCCGAATGGATAATATCCGAGTTTGTAGAAAAGCTGGGTGTTTCCGAACCGGATGTTGACTTGTGTTGAATAAGCATTGGCTGCGTGGGCCAATGTGTTTTTTGTTAACCTTAAATTAATAATACGTGCCGTGGTGCACGGCGGCTTTTCGGCGTAAATGTGGGGCGTCGTTAAGCCGGAGACAAACTCCACAGAGGAATAGAAGTTTTATGGTAGATAGAAACTTAGTAAATAAATTAGGATTGTCGGAACAGGAGCTTGACAAACAGGTGGATGAGATGTTTGGCCAGGCCGAGAGTCAATATCTTGAAGACGTGCTGCTGCACAAGGTGGATTCGAGACTGCCGGGGACGATTCTCAAGGGTAAAATCGTATCTCAAATCGGCAATGACGTGATTGTTGAAGTGGGGCTGAAGAGTGAAGGCATCATCGATGCCGGTGAATTCGATGACCCCGAAGAGGTTACTAAAGGCAGAGAAATCGAGGTGCTATTGGAGGACACCGATTCGGGTGACGGCCTTATCCTGCTCAGTAAACGCAAAGCAGACCGTATCAGAGGCTGGGAACGCATTATTGAGACCAAGAAGGAGGGAGACGTAGTTGTCGGCAGGGTCATCAGGCGCATCAAAGGCGGGCTGCTGGTGGATATCGGGGTTCCGGTTTTTCTGCCTGCTTCACAGGTGGATATCAGAAAGCC
>CAZFHM010000008.1:0-24003 GCA_964518825.1 uncultured Pirellulales bacterium | reverse complement strand
TTTTTCGACCATGCACTCGTCGCCCGGCTTATCGAATGTGCCTTCCTGAAAGTACCATGACGAGTGGTAAAAATCCTCGGAGCCGCTGCTTCGATACGAGGCCAAGCTACTGCCGCCGTAATAGATTCGGTAATCACCTTCGAGATATTTGAAATTATGGCCGACACCACTACCCACGCCGTTGTTAAAGAACTGGAATAGCCCGGCCATTACCGCCGGTTCGGTCGTGTTCAAAAGCGGAACTTCGGTGTACTTCGTCTTCCAGCCGTCCTGACCGTAGCCGTAGGTACGAAGCAGCATTCCGTCGGACAGGCCGATTGTGCGCAGCCTCGTGCGAGTCAGCGGCATACGCTCGAGCATCATCCAGACCAGGTGACTGCTTGCCGTGTCGTTCTTTATGTCTATTCGAATTGATGAATAGTACGGCATCAGCAATCGCAGGTAACCACTAAAGCCGTTATAGCCGCTGCCTTCACCAGACTCCTGCGAATTGGTCAGGCCGGTAAAATCGCCCCTGTGATTGGCAGGATAATCAAAACCGCAGGCAAACAATTCTCCGGTCAAACCTTCAATCTGCGGTGAACTGGCGCCGTCAAAATAGATGCGAATCGGAGTAAGGCGCAGCTTGCCGAGGAAATCGCAGGCCATACAGAAATTTGTGACAATGCACGGGCCGTCGCTGATGTTAAATATGGTCTCCCACTGACCGGCGGCTACCGAGTTTCTCTGAGTCTGGTCGCACTTCAATTCGCCGGGGCCGGGGAACGGTTTGCACGGTAAACTAATTGTTCTTGCAAGCATGGTATTTCTCTTTATAAACGTGAATCGAAAAGTCGAATCGCTGTTATTGTGGTATTACAAAACTGTGCCCGCCTCGGCAGTCGGCAATCGAAGTGATGTCACCCGATGAGGTAGTGACAACGGCCAATCTGACGTGCGGCGTAGTTGCCATATCAGGGAAAGAGTTGTACTCGTCGGTGACCAATGTTCCGCTCGAATCCAGGTATATGTAAATATTGGCTTTGTCGTCGGCGAGGGTATTACCGTTTGAACCGCTGTAATTAACTAATGTAGCGCCTAACCAGAATGAACCTGCCTTTACGCCGACATTCAGTCCGCCTTCGTCATAAACCCGCAGCTCATTCGCTTTCTTTGTCGCCAAAAGCAGCCTGTACAGCAGCTTTCGGAATTGCAAATAATACGGCGCCGTACCTGTCGGTATATACTCAACACCCGTCTGCGTATCAGATATAAGATTGAGCAGGTCGTTATCAGATGGATAAACCTCAGCCATTGTTTTCTCCTTGAATCCGCTCAGCTTACGCCGAGCACCAACTTATTAGTCTGTTTATCAAATGACAAAACCGTAAGAGCCGCTGCGGGCTGTGCCGCCGGGATGACGGTTATGGATTCGGTTTCTACGGCGTCGCTTTCGCTGCCGTCTTTATCAATTACCTTCGCGGCGAATTTATAAACGCCTTTGCCCAACGGCTCACTTATCCACTCAAGTGAATCGGCATCAAGGCCGAATTGACCAAACCCGAAATCACCCCTGCCAAAACCCACAGCAGCCGCAGAGTCAAACCCAAAATCACCTTGACCGAAACGGCTGGTTCCGAAGCCGGCCTTGTCATAAAAACTCGGCCAGAGGCGAATCGGCTCGGTATTGACCGGGTTGTCGTAATCGATGCTGCCGGTGCCGTTGTCGCAATAAATTTGAATCGTCGAATCGAAAGGCAGCTGCTGACTTCGCAGGATTCGCAGCAAAACTCTACCGGTGTTAGTTATCTGCGACAGCTCATTTCCAAAATCAATATGGGCATATCGAGGCTCGACGGCAAAGACCTCAATACGAACCGCTGTAGCAGGCGAGCCGGGAACGGGTACAACCAACTGTCTCTGATTGACATCAACCGTCGTGCCGGCATGAGAACCGTTGACATAAGCATGGTGGAGCTTGTCCGTCCAATCGCTATGCCACCTGACTATCGCAATTCGAGGACAAGCGAAATAGTCACCGTCAGGCCAAATGCCGGCGGGCACATCTAAAACTCTTACCTTGCTTATGCCGTCTGTAATAAGTGACATATTCAATCAGCCAGTAACTGCGTGTAAACAATTTCGTAATCAACGGCCAACCCTGCTCCGCCAGGTCGTTCGTTCTTCGTCTTAAAGCTGTCTATGCGGACATTTTCAAAACGTTCGCCGCCGTTCGTTATCAGCGTATAGGCATAACCGTCCATATAATCACGAATCGAGCTGAGCCTGTCATCCAGCTGGGCCCTGCTCGGCGCCCTGATTGAGCCGCTCTGCTTTATAAGCCTGCCGCGACTGCCAAGGTCGATTCCTATAACGCCATCCAACCCTGCGATAGAACGCTCCACCGAATCGCGCGATATACTACCGACTTCGATTCGCAGCGTCCTTTCATCAAAAAGGCTTTGTCCGTTCAGTGTCGTTGCCATAGCTGTATTCCGCTCAATCCCTGGTTAGCCTTATTGACCCGCCGCTGCTGGTCCGCTCTGCAATACCGTCGTCACCGGCATCTATACTGACCCTCGCCGTCGAACGGGCACTTTCAAAACACTTTCGATAGTAATAGCTTTTCTTCCAGAAAGCCTCGTCGTCGTTCCTGCCAGCCAGCATCGCATAGACGCCTGCAATCACCGCAAAGACCGAGGCACGCCGAAACACGTCAGTATCAAGAATATCCTCGACATCGATGTCGCTTGCCGGGCAGCCGGGTTTGATTGCGAAGTATTCGGTAAGTGCAAATGCAGCTTCGCTCGCCTGCGGGTCGAACGTGCTTATCCGGTAATTGACGTCACTGGCCTGCGGCGGCTCGACCGCGTCATCTTCATCATTTGCTCGCAGAACTGAAACCGTAAGCTCTGTTGCCGAATTCACAGAGACAATCTCGTAAGCGCCGTCGATTGTCAGGGCCGAGTCTCGAAGATATACAACACCGCCTGCGGATATCTTCGCTGCGATAAAATCAGCGCCGCTTACAGTAAAGCTCGTGCCGGAAATCACCCCGCCCGAGCCCTGGGTCAATATCTGCCAGGGAAGATGAAGCTCACCGAAAAGGGCCGGTTCGTATTTCAAAATGTCCGCATCGCTTGAAAATTTAGCCATTGTGGTCTGTCCTTCTTGTCCCGCCGTAGTTTTAACGAAGGCGGATAACTTTTTAAGGCCCCAGGTGGTGCCCGGGATATTTACCCGGGCACCACATCGGGCACAGGAGGAATCGACGGTAAAACCCGTCACATTAGCTGGTAGCAAGGTCTCGAATCAGCCCGTGGGCCGTTTCGTTCTTCAGCTCCAGCGTATATTCGCCAATCAGTTCGCCGCACTCGTAGTCGCCGCCGCTGGCCAGTGGTTTGAAGTGGAAACTTCTGCCCAAAAGCGGAAGGACATTGATGCGCGACGAATCCAAAAACAGAACCGCGTCCTGTGGCATCCAGCGACTGGTAACAATCCGGCAAACACCGAAGTCACTTTCATAGATGCTTATCATGTTGGTAAATTTGATGTCGCCTGCGGTGTAGCTTCTGCTGTCCGCGGTAAAGGCGTTAATCTTGCGCTTCTGGAAACCATTTACCACAATCAGGTCCACGTTGCCGTTGCTGTTTTCCCAAATCTGACGAAGCATAAGATTGATGGTGTCTTCATCGAGGGCACCGCCCGACGGAAAACCGCTGTCGCCGCTGTGCATAATGTTCGTCGCCAGATGCTGAATAATACCATTCATCGAACGACGCACCGAGGTACTACCTTCCGGAGTGCTCGTCGGCTGACCGCCGTTAACAACCGTATTCTCCAGGTCACGGACAAGCTCGCGGAGTCGCTGCTGCTTCTGATAATCCATCTCGTCGGCAAGACCAAGCTGACTGGCGGCAATATCCGTTCCGGAAACCTCAACGGCCGCGGCGAAGATTTGCGTGTAATTACCCTGACGCAAACGGTTGGTGAACCTCGCCTGCGGCTTGGATGCGCCTTCCAGGGTCGCATTGCCGAGAATGTTAATCACCTGCCCGTTGACAATGTCCTCTTTTTCAGTGCCGGCGTAACCGCGCGTTACCGTAATGGTTTCGTTATTTATCAACGTCACCAGCATCAACTCTTCGCTGCTTTCAATCTGTATCTGGTCTCCGACACGGAACCGGTCACCGTTGGCTACATCAAAAGAAGTCTCGTTGAGCGGATCGCCAATTGAACCGTCGTTAATAGTGTCACGGTTCGGCAGCAACTCATCTTCGAACCACTCATAATGTGTACTTCTCGCCTCATAAAGCGGGTCACCCAGAGCGTCAAGCAGCGGCGTCTCGTAGGGCGTGATTATCCCAATCAGGTCCGATACGTCCTCTGCAAGTTCCGGCAGAGCAGTTCCCGCCGAATATGTTGCTTTACCTGTAAAACTCATATTATTCTCCTTTGTTCGCGTCTTGATGACGCAAACTAAAAATGTCACCAGGTTTTATTGACTAATACTATTGACTAAACAAAGTTTCTTCGCAGTCTCAGATATTCATGCAAATCCACTCGGCTGCCTGTTGACGCCGCTTTCGTAGCTGCTTTTTCAAGGCTCGATTTGCACGACGCTAATCGGTCTTTGGCCGGTGCCGTTCTCGGCGCTGCTGCACCTGTATCACTGACCTTTGCCGAGCTGAAAAGATGCGGTTTTTCACTCCTGAGCTGCTCAACTAAACCGTCTATATCCGCTTCGTCTTTGGATGCGCGAGCCCTTGCAACCAAAAGGGCTGTTTCAAGGTCGCTTGCGCCGGCCGCAACAAGCTTACGCGTCAGTACCTGCTCGGAATCAAGCTGTCCCATTTTCTCAGTCAGCTCTTGTGCTTCGCTGCGCAATGCACTTAGCTGCTCGCTGAGCTGTTCAACCTTTTGCTCTGCGGCCTGGGCTCGTTTACGGTAGCGGATGGATTCGGCAACCGGAACAAGTTTTACGTTATCAATCGAAATGTCATCCGTCCGGTCTTTGTCTTCTGACAATACGTTCGCTTCTGCGTCAACCTGACTCATAAAAACCTCCGGTTAAAACAAATCCTAAACTCTAAATTCTAAACAAGCTCAAATATCTAAACTCAAATGTTCAAAACGTTTTTGGTAATTTGTAAATTCGTGCTTCGAATTTGTTTAGAATTTAGATATTAGGATTTAGAATTTGAATTTATCTCGTAGCCCAGTTCTTTTAGAACCTGCTCAGCCGGTACGCCGAGCTCCTTTTTGATTTGCGCTTCTTTCAGTTTCTCCATCATATTTTCAGGCAGCGGGCTGGGAAAAATCACCTCGATTTGGCGCTCTGATTCCCTGGTCTTGTAAATGCCTGCGGTATCAAGAATGGCCAGTGCCGCGGCGACAATCTTCCCTATCCCCTGGCCGTAGGTGAACCTCTTGCGTTCGGTCTTGCTGAGCGTTCCCATAAGTGTCAGCTTCAACGCCACCGCGCTGGTCAGGTTGCCGAGCTTGTTCTTGAGTACACCGGCGACTACCGGCGTTACACCGCTGACCTTATCCATAGCCTCGCGAATCTCCGCGATATGCAAATCCTCACTCGGTGTTGCGGCGTCGCCGCCGAATTCTTCTATGGCCGCTTCCGGATTGTCGGTGCACCACATCCTGCCCGGCGCTACGGGACGATTCTCAAAGCCCTCGATACCCTTGCCGAGGTACATCTTGAACGACTGGAACGTAATCCTGTTTGCCCTGTCACTGAGCCGAGTATTAAGCTCATCCTGCAGCGGCACCAAAGGTTCGACGTCACTGAGACCTTCGTAGTAATAAGGCTGAGCGATGTTCTGCATATGAACCAGCGGCAGAAATCCCCACGGCAGATTACCTTCGGCGACGAGCTGCCGGTCTTCATACCGCTGCCAGGCCGTTGCCGAAGTAATCTCGGTAACTTCGACCGAATCCCGGACAGCCGAACTTCGGCGGTTCGGCGACAACAGCCTCGAAAGAAAAGTGCTCTTTCTATTGACCGCGTTTTTGCCCTGGCGGAAGTGCTGGACGTAATAGTTGATTTTCCTGTAATCGGTTTCATCCAGGACAGGCAGCGCCCTCGGCGCCTCGATTAACTCAAGGCCGATTGCCCGTGCCGCGTCGAGCACGCCTTCAAAAGCGGGAGTGGTTGTGCGGTTGGAGAGGTGAGAGAGTATCTTATCGTCAGGCCTGACTATGCAATCGACAAAACCATAGACACTTCCGAGCACCGCCATATCCTGGAAAAATCCGATGCCGCCGTTAGCCGCGAACATAGCCTTTATAAGCATCTCAATTTCTGCACGTCTTTGGGCATCAGCAGCCTTCGAGGTAAAACTTATCATTTTGCCGAACAGAAAATCGACCGCGGCGTTAACACGCCAGCCGATATCGTTTTCAATCACTACTTCCTTTCGCTGAACGTCCTGGACCGGCTCACCGCTGAACAACCCCGCCCGTACCGACCGTGAAAGACCTGTGATTCGCGCGGGCAAACCATATTCCTGGGCCTGTACATAACATCTGCCGGACTCATTGACCTTGCGGTCAGTCGCAGACAAACCGTACATTTCAACCGTACGGTTGGCATAGTATTCCCACAGCTTATTAAACTGCTGCTGGATATCTATCGAGCGCTCATCTATAAGCCACTCGATATAATCAGCGTCCAGTTTCTCATCGGCGAATATCTCAAGCTCAAATGCCATCTTGTTCCTCATTACTCGATTCTTGATATTCGATTTTTCTTTGCTATCGCCGCAGGCGATTCCACAGTTTTTCGTTTTTCACTTTTAAGTTTTCGATTTTTGTTATCCTTCTACCTTTGGATGAACTTGCGCGTTTTTGCGCTATTTTCAGAATTTTTTGTAAAAAATTTTTCGTAAGTGCTTGTGGATAAAGGGCGAAATTTTTTTGAAAAAAGTTTTTTTTGGTCCGTACCCCCCTGCGCGATTTTGTTGCATTATCTTGCTACGAAAAAAATAATGCCGATTTTGCCCCCTTTTGGTATGCCGTTTGCTCACAGTAATCTTTAAGGCACAATCAGCATATAGATATGCAATATACCTGACGACTCAGAGACTGCGCTTCTCAGGAATGCTTTTGGAGAAGGTCGACTCACACCTACATAACGTATTATGCAAAAGTAAGACTTTTTTTCGACGAGAAGGAACTATGGATTACCCCATAATTGAATATCATCGATATTCCATCCTGAATAAGGATATGCGTATTCTAATATCTCATAGCCCCAGCGAATATATACAGTTTTCTGGTCATCGGCTACGCTACTGATATTATATTCCACTATTTGCCAGCCATCATCAGTTATAGGCAATCTGCCAGTATGCTCCCATGCCTTAATCCAGGATTCTCCATCATTTGAAACCTCTACCATGCTGTTAACATAACCGGGCTCATCGGTATTAAGCCATCTTGCGAAACTTAATCTTATATTATAAAAGTAACGGCAATCAAAAGGTCCTGCAGTTAAATAGTATGGACCTCCGACAGCGGTGCTGTAATCACCATTGAGATTTACACCGTATACATTTACATTTGTATATCCATTGTTAGGGTCAGGATTTCCATAAACAAACCCACCGTTTCCCATAGGCTGACCAAATTCCCACTGACCTTCTGTTGTCCAGCTAGGATTCTCATCAAGAAGATGCTCATAGAATTTAACTTGCTCCAGCCAATTATCGACAATGATTTTCAGGTCATTGAAATCTACATCGTTGTCATCATTTAGATCCACTCCACCACAATTACCACAGTCAAATTCCTGCCAGTAATCGGCCAGCAGAGCAAAATCAAAGAAATCCACACAACAATTTCCGTCACAATCACCTGCTAAGCGATTTGGATTAGGATCATAATACAAGTATATACCAGGATTATTTTCTTCGATTAAAGGTATGTAGATGCAGTACGCAGTAGTATTCAATGGATTACTTTCTAAGCTCAACCTCGTCAGATTCGTCAGGCCAGAGAGTGAATGTATATCGCTTATCTGATTGCCGTAAAGGTACAAACTAGTCAGACTTGTAATGCCCGAGAGCGCATTTATATCGCTTATGTGATTCGAGTAAAGACGCAGAGAAGTCAGATTCGTCAGGCCTGTGAGGATATCAATATTGCTTATCTGGTTGTCATCAAGACGTAAATCAGTCAGATTTGTCAAAGTCGAGATCGCATAGATATCACTTATTTGATTCTCGCCAAGATCCAGAAAAGTCAGATTTGTCATGCCTGAAAGGGCGTTGATATCACTTATCTGATTCTCGCCAAGATACAGCCAAGTCAGATTTGTCAGGCCTGAGAGGGCATTGATATTACTTATCTGATTGTGACCAAGAACCAGAATAGTCAGATTTGTCAGGCCTGAGAGGGCATCAATATTGCTTATCTGGTTGTCATAAAAATATAACTCACTAAGATTTGTCAGGGCTGAGAGGGCATCGATATCACTTATCTGATTGTGGCCTCTCAGGTACAGAACTTCAAGATTTGTCAAGCCTGAAACTGCGTTAATATCGCTTATCTGACTGTTGTAGTTAAGATTTAGATAAGTAAGATTTGTAAGGCCTGATAAAGCATTGATATCACTTATTTGATTGAAACTAAGATCTAGAATAGTAAGATTGACCGCATATTCTAGTCCAGTAAGTTCTACTATCTCTTCACCAAGAGCATGAAGATCAGTCAAACCAAGCATATCCGTCGCATTGGGATCAATAATTCCCAGTTCCTCTTCAACAGCTTCTTTTAAGTTCGGGTCGGCGAAATAAACAGGGTCTTCTGCTAAAGCTGAACCTGATAATATCGCTAATAATAAAATAAAGTATAATGCTTTCATCTTCCTTCCTCCTTTTATAAATTCAGCTCCAATAAACCGATGCATCAATAGAATGGAAAAACGTCCGGGTCAGAAGAACTTATGGTGCGTTTTGTATGGCATCTCCTCCTCAATTTATATCACACCTCGGCAAAGGTTAAATGCCTTCTGTGGTGATAATAATAAGGTCTTGGCTATAGTCTGTCAAGCAAAATATTATAGCTAAGATATCAGGAATGCTTTTGGAGCAACTCGATGATTTCAGCTTTGGTGGGCAGGCTTTCAATCGAACCGAATTTTGAGCAAGTTAGCGCCCCCGCCGCCGATGCGAATTCGACGGCTTTGTGAATGTCGTCCTTAACCGCGCAATACGCAGCTAATGCGCCGGCAAAGGCATCACCGCATCCGGTCTGGTCAACAAGCTCAACTTCAAAAGCAGGTATGTGGTCGGCCGCGAGCCTATCAACTATGACACAGCCGCGTTTGCCCATCGTAATAACAGCGACACCAACACCGCGTGCAACCAAATCCGAACCAATCATCTTGGCTGTTCTAATGTTCGCAGTGGATTGCTCGGTGATATCGGCCGCTTCGTAGAGGTTAGGTATTACTATATCAACACTGAAATACTCCATCGGCAAATCATCACTCTTATCAGCTTCTATCGGCCTGGCGGGATTAAGAATGGTTTTGGTCCCTCCGATTTTCGCCAGGCGAATAGCTGAGACAATCGCATCCTGAGGAAGACGGCCGTGAATCAGGCATACGTCAGCTTCACCGATGATTTGCTCAGCCTGTTCAATTTCACGGTCCAGCAACGCCGTGTTCGCTCCGTCATATACACAGCTTGCATTTTTACCGGCCGCATCGACAAGCGTCACGACCACTCCGGTATTCTTGGCCTCGGCTGTATACACGTAATCGGTATTGACCTGGTATTCTTCGAGATTCATTCGAGCGGTTTGCCCGAACGGCCCGCCGCCGACCTTGCTTATAAGATGCACTTTGCAGCCGCATTGTGCCGCCTGAACAGCTTGTCGAGGCCCAGGCCCCGTGACCGCGTACGACAGACCTGAACCCTGCAATGACTGGCCCCCTTGAGGAATTACACTGCACTTGATGGCGATATCAAGATATGTCCCCCCTATTACCGCAATCTTTGGCATCCGTCCATTCATAGCGGAATCCGATTCACACAATTGCCGAAAGTATAAATCGTCGGCACACGATTGCAAACGTTTTTTTTCCGGCTGCTGCGATTATTCTGCTACCCGCGAATCGAGCATCTGCATTTCAATCCAGCGTCTTATTACCGCAGCGATATATTCGATTTGCTCGCTGCTCAGGACCTCTCCTGCGGGAATATGGTGCCATTTCGCCAGACATCCGCGGCAGCATGTAGCCGTTGCATGCTGGGCCGTGAAAACAGGATGGCCATGAAACGGCGTTTGCTTTCCGTCGTTTTTTGGCTCGGCAGGTGCCAGCCGCTGTTCTACAAACTGACGCGCATGAGCCGCAATCGTATCTATACCCTTATCCTGAAGATACTGCTGCTCTTGCGGCCCCAGCCGAAATCCGCTGCGAAACTTCGACCCGGCCAAACCGCTGAAAACCTCATCCATATCACGCATAACCGCGGATTATAACCTACAAGCTAAAGCTCCGGCGATGAAAAATGTATGCGAAAAACAAACCTGGATTAGTGAAAAGTGAGTATAGACCGCCGTCGCTTCGGTCTTCATCAGTGGAGTTACAACCGATTCGACGGCAATCGTGAGGTTCCCAAACCCCCTCAAAACCTCTAAACAAAACTGGGATTTTCCTCGGGCGGAACCGCCCGACCTCTTATCTCTGCCTTCCCCGAGAAACTCGCTGCATATTATTCATAGTCACTGCTTTATATCTTTTATCGACAACCGGGTCAAGCAAAAAACACTAATTTATACTCCAGATATACCCTTTTTCCTTTTTGCTTTGCCGCCCTGCCCTTAAGTAAGGCAGGTTTGACTAAATCTCAGCAAAGTTCGCCGAGAACCTAAACCAATCCGCAAAACCGGCGAGATATAACTTCCTCAACAGAAGCAACTTATACAAATTCCGGCTCAAAACAGGGCACTTTAGCTTGTTTACTTTATAGTAAACATAAATTTTTTTTAGATATTTATCAAGAAAACACTTGACATAATTTCGGCATAAAGTTAAAATACGGTCATGTTAGGTCGCTACATAACACGCTTAGCTGAAAACCGGCACAGAATCGCGGTACCAGGCCCACACGGTCAAAATCAAAGAAAAAAACGGACCGGGGGCAAATTGCCGCAGGCTGTGCTGCGCAGCGGAGCTTGTTGACTTTGCAGTTAAAACGGCTTTGAAGGAACAGGCACCGCAGCATCGGCTATAGGCCCTTGCTCAGCGAACCCTATGCGACCCCCGCCTGGCGATGAATCGCCAAGCGGCAAATCAGGACCGAGGCAAGCCAAAACGTCAAGCGGGCGGTCTGCGCGGAGGAATAAGCGCTTTCCGACCGAGCCGAAGGCTTGCGCATCAGGTAATTCTTAGTAAGCAATCTGCAGTCCGGCGAGCAGGCGACAAGACATTGATGAATACAGGATACACAACACTAACGCAGTTCAACCAGGACAGGACGCTGGACCTGCGAAGCAACGCCGAGCGGATTCGCAAAAGGGCAGAGCAACTGTCGGAGCCCGACCGAACGCTCGTGCGAATGTACCTCGACAACGAAAACAGCTTCAGGCAAATCGCGCAACTGCTCGGCGTCAGCGAAGCGACTGTGGCAAGGCGCGTTAAAAAGATTGTCGGCAGGCTCGGCGACCCGAGTATCGAAGGCATACTGAACAAAAGCAGTAAGCTCGGCAGAAGACAAAGAAAAATCGCACGCGACTTCTTTTTGTGCGGCCTGAGCGTAAAAACAATCGCCCGTAAATACGGGATGACTTACTACAACACGCGGAGGATTGTAAACCTGCTCCAAGGCTTTTCTACACAACGCAAACACAAAACAACTATCAGGTACTACTAAACGAACCGGTTTATAGGGTATCGAGCTATGACTGAATACAGGATTGAAAAGACATTCGCACGTTACGGCAGCCTGACCGATAAGTGCATCGCGGTAATGAGGATGTTCGGTTTGACCAAAGAAAGGCTCAGCCGAATTGGTTTTGAATGTGACTGTACTGTCTCGGTCGGGGCAGGCGATATTATTTATATCACCGGGCCAAGCGGCTCGGGTAAAACGGTTATCCTGAACGAGCTTCAAAAAGCGATACCATCGAAGCATCGAATTAACCTGGCGACAATCAAAATCCCGAAGGACGGGTCGGTTGTTGACTGTATTGATAACGATTTGATGGAGACGCTGCGTTACTTCAGCACCGCGGGCCTGGCTGATTGCCCGGCGCTATTGAACACGCCTGCCAATCTTAGTGAAGGTCAGCAGTGGCGATTTCGACTGGCGATTGCGCTGGCTGGGGGAAAACCATTCATCTTCGCCGATGAGTTTTGCTCGCTGCTGGACCGTATCACCGCAGCCTGTATCTCGCACAACATCCGAAAATTCGCCGACAGGTACAAGGTGACATTCATATTAGCTTCAGCTCATCAGGATATACTCAGCGATTTGCTGCCCGATGCGATAGTGACTCGCGATTTGTCGGGCAATACAGATATTACCTACAAACTATCAGAACGAGCGAGAAAAGCAAAATGCAGTCCTGCACAGTAACAAAACGAGTCCGCATTATCGAAGGGACACTGGCCGATTATAAATCCCTGAGTCGTTTTCACTATCGCGACTGCCGGCTGGGGCCTTTTGAAAAAATATTCACCGCGAAGCTGGACAGAGAAACAGCGGGAGTGATTGTTTATTCCATGCCTGCGCCGTCCTGCCAGCTTCGCAACGTCGCCACCGGCAATTACTTCGTCGGCCTTGACAGACGCTCGCTAATTGCCCTGGTCAACAAAACGGTCCGCACGATAAGCAGGGTCATCGTCGAGCCGAGATTTCGAGGGCTGGGCTTAGCTGTGCAATTGGTTCGCGAGACGATGCCCTTGATGAATGTCCCGATGATAGAGGCCCTGGCGGTGATGGGCAGGGCCAATCCGTTTTTTGAAAAGGCCGGTATGAAGGCCTATACAGCTCCGCTGTCGGCGCAGTGCGTGCAGATGAAAGAGGCGTTGAGCTTAATCGGGATTGATGAACGGACCGCCGTCGATGCACGGGCGGCTCAGCAATATATAGAAGGACTCTCGCAGGGCAAACGCCTGTTCATCGAACGTGAGATGAAACGGTTTTTACAAGGCTACGGCAAGCGAAAACACATGCCGGCGGGATTCGACCGCACGCAGTTCGTATTATCCAGGCTAACAGACCGGCCCGTTTATTACCTCTGGCTCAGGTTCCCATTTTGCGATTAATCGTAAAATGGGGTCCCGCTCAATCAGGCTTGTTCTTTTTCGAAGTGATGACAAAAGCAATCAGTGACGTCCCCCAGAGGAAGGAGCCGGAAAGCAAAGAAAAGCCTCCTATCATCGGGCCGATATAAAAATCTTCGGGCAGATACGGCCCCATGCAGAAGATACCGAACAGAACACAGGCTATGCCAACGATAAAGCTGATAAGACACAGAATCCGCATCTCGACTCCTTTCGAAAGAGTGACAATTCATCAGATATTATTTAGAATGACTTTTCATAATTACGATTTAACAAGATGAGTCTTTATGTAATGGGTAATTCCTTCGACTACCTGGTCTTTGAGTTCAGCAGGGCTTTGAGTAACCCAGACAGTGAAATTATATAACCCATGAGCATCAGCATCTATCCATTTACGGTTCTTAGCGAGAAAATACATCAGCGTGGTAATAGCGATCCTTTTGTTGCCGTTGGCGAACGGATGATTCTTAATCATCAGGTAAAATAAGATGCTCGCTTTATCGATAAGGGTTTTGTAAAGAAACTTGCCGTCGAACTTCATAAACGGAGTCGCGACGCAGCTTTCGAGTATATTAGGAAAGCGTGTACTATAATCAGGTATCGGCTCATCGAAAGTCATTAACTCGCGAGCCAAAGTGAAAGCAACATACTCAACGTCACTAAGGGTTATGTCCTGCATTATTCCTTACCCAAAAGCTTCAGCGTTTCGCCGTATTCCTTAACGACCCTTTTAACCAACATTTCGATTTTAGTTTTATCTTTGGATGTTAACTCTTTGCTGAGGATACTTTGAATTTCATCATCGGTTATAACGTAAGTGTTGCCAATTTTCTTTGCTGGTATCTGGCCGTTTTTAACCTTGCGATAAACCGTAATCCTGCTGACGCCGAGCATCCGGGCAAGCTGAGGAATTGTAATATAGGCCATCGTTTCATTCCTTAATACATGTAACATGTGTTACATTCGACCGCAAATGTAACATATGTTTCGTCATAGTTCAAATGAAACTTTAGACACGGAAGAAGACAAATTCTAACATTAGATTTATCAAACTCTTTGTGGCCCTAAGTAACTATTTTACAAAGAGATATGGATGTATCGTCCCATAATAATCAATGGAGTCCCAATCGATGAAAAATGCCATAACCAGTATCAAACTGAGTAATCTCCTGGCGCATCCGTGCAATCCCAACCGGATGAGCAAAGCCAACTTCACCAAACTCGTCAGGCATATCGAACGCACCGATAGATACGAACCGCTGATAGTCAGGCTGCTGCCGAACGATTCACAAACCACGAACTACGATACACGATTTCAAATCATCAATGGCCATCATCGATTCGAAGCGTTGAAGCAATTAGGTTACGAAACCTGCGACTGCGTCGTATGGGATATCGACGACGACGAAGCGAACCTGCTGCTGGCTACGCTGAATCGGTTGTGCGGTCAGGATGTTCTCGAAAAGAAAGCAGCACTGCTTGAAAAACTTAATAACAAACTCAAAATCGGCGAACTTTCAAAACTGCTGCCTAATACGAAGGCGCAAATACAACGGCTGATTGATTTGCATAAGAACAAGACGGCACTCGAGATTGCAGAGCAGGATAAAAACAGTATTGCTTACCCGATGGTCTTCTTTCTCAGCAGCGAGCAAAAGAAAATTGTTGAAAAAGCAATAGAACGAGCATCGAGTATCGAGCATCAAGCATCGAACAAGACTCAACGAAACGCGCAGGCTATCACTCAAATCGCAAAATGCTTTATCGAGTATCAAGCATCAAGTATCGAGTATCGAGAACCGGAGGTCACGGATGGCAACGAAAATCAAGTACATTCAACTGGAACCTGCTGAGGTATTGCTGGACTTTCATACTTCGAGAATGACAGCCGAGCAGTTCGGCTGTTACTGGCTGATTATTCTAAATCTCTACTGCAATAACGGAAAGCTCGATTGCGATGTAAACGAGCTTGGTATGCTGTGCAATTACAGCGAAAACTTCGAAAAAATCTGGGAAAAAATCGAATCGAAGTTTCAAAAAACCAACGGAAAAATCAGACACAAAAGAGTCAGCAGGGAACTGCATCGAGCAAAGAAGTTCATACAACATCGGCGTTCAGCAGGGCTTAGCGGTGCCAAAAAACGATGGCAAGCCTATGGCGACCCTAATGGCGACGCTATAGCCAAGAAAAGTAAAGGAAACGAAAGTGAAGTAAAGGTAAGGCAAGTAAAGGAAACCGGAGGAGTCCAGACTCAAGATTCCAACCCCAAGACCTCAGAGACTTCGGGTTCGGGCAATACGGTTTTTTCTTCTGCTCTATCTTCGATTACGGCTCGGTCGAATCCTGCTTCGGGCGGCATCCTCAGCCAACAACTGCGATTTCACGAGCAGCTTAGAGAGATAATTCGGCCGAGGAGTGAATCCGATTTGACATGCTTTCACAGGCTCAGTCAGTGGCTCGTCAAAGAGATAACATTTAAGCGGTTTGATGAGCACATCTTCCGCCGGGTGCTCGATATCGCCCGCGAATCGGCAACCGGCAGTCGAAACCCCGCCGCGGTCTTTATGTCAAGACTCAAAAAAGAGCTGAATTACAATATAAACTGAAGAAATATTCTTGATTTTTCACATTTTCCGGAGTAAATTGGGGATGTAATATAGTGCGAGGTAAGAAATATGGAGATAGTGCTGGATGTTTTAAAATGAAAAAGCTCATATCCGCTTTTCTTCTCTGCTTATTTGCCGTATCTGCATTTGCAGCCGATATTAACATCAAAGCCGACGGCACCGGCGATTATCCCACCATCCAGGCTGCTATAGACGATGCGAATGACGGCGACGTGATTATCGTGCAGCCGGGCACTTACACCGGCGCCGGCAACCGCGATATAGATTTCCTCAGCAAAGCAATAATTGTGCGAAGCACAGACCCAAACAGCCCTTCTATAGTCTCTTCTACAATCGTGAACTGTCAAGGCTCTGAAAGTGAGCCTCACAGAGGATTCAATTTTCACACTGGTGAAGATGCCAATTCAGTGGTAAGCGGCCTTACTATTATCAATGGACACGGTCTTAAAGACCCTAACGATCCCAACTTTCCTGATTGGTATTTTGGCGGGGGAATCTACTGCACCGGTTCAGGTCCGGCAATCATCAACTGCGTTATCACAAATAATAAAGCAACGCAGGGAGCAGGAATTTTCGCATGGTATAACAGCAGCCCTGTAATAACCGGCTGCAGTATCAATCAAAATATCGGCCCTTCAGGTGGAGGTATTTATTTATGGGAAAATGCCGCCGCAGTAATAACCGACTGCACTATAAATGGAAACGACGGCAAAGGAATATACATATGGGAAAGTCCATATACAGAAGTAAATAATTGTAGAATTATCGATAATGATATGTATGGAATTGATATCGACAGTAACGATGGGATTATAAGCAATTGCACGATTTCTAATAACAATAACTCGGGAATACGTTGTTGTTCCTCCAGCAACGTCACCATCTCTAACTGCCTCATCACCGGCAATTCTGATGACCTTTATGCCGGCGGAATCAGAACCCTCGGGAACACTATAATAAAAAACTCTACAATAACCTCCAATTTGGGAGAAAATATGGGTGGGGGTATTTACTGCGAGTTAGGCGAAACGATTATTTTAAACTCAATCGTTAGGCATAACTACCAAACGGATATTTACATTGAGCCTCTTCTACCGCCTCCCGGCGCCACCGATTATGACCCGCCAATCATTAATGTTTCATACTCCTGTACAGGGCAAGTCGTTAACAACGGCGGTACCTTGATTTGGGGCTACGGTAACATTGACACCGAACCATGTTTTGTGGATCCGAATTTCTATAACGGAGATTTCCATTTGCAATCCCAGGCAGGCCGATGGAATCCGGATACTGAAACCTGGGTCGTTGATGCAGAAACGAGCCCGTGTATCGACGCAGGCAATCCCGGTTGTCCTCCGGATTCTGAGCCGTCGCCCAATGGCAATAGAATCAATATGGGTGCTTACGGCGGAACGGCCCAGGCAAGCAAGTCGCCGGCTGGTTTCAGAAGCCTTTCAGATTTGGATAATGACTGGAATGTCGATTTTAATGACTTAGTCATATTCGCTGACTATTGGCTCGAAAGCGACCAGTGCCTGCCATCAGACCTCGACCGGAACAGCTCGGTTGATTTCCAAGATTACGCCGTCTTTACTTATGACCCGTGCTCAGGCAGTGCTGTTGGCGAACCGGAGATAATTTACCTGGTAGAAGACTGCGACCCCGGAGCACTCATGATGTCGGTGCTGAACGAGGATGGAAACGACCTTAGGTTTTCTGTTGCCGTCGATGGTCAGTATATCCTTTTCGAGGATATGATGCGTGCCAACTGCTGCCCGGAGGAGCTTGTGCTGCAAATGACGGTTGAGGATAATCTGATTACAATACAGGAAATTGAGTATCTTGGCGAATACGCCTGTACCTGTCTTTGCGACCACCCGGTAACGGCAACAATTGGGCCGTTCGCATCCGGCACTTATACAATCGAGGTCTATCAGAATGAATTTTACGGAGGCTTCATTGGAAGCACAACCGTAATCATAGACTGAGCAAACCACATAGCGTTGTTCAAAAAATTCGGCTATAAGCCCGGCTAATCGGGACTCCCCAAACGCACCATATCGCGTCTGGGGCCTCTTGCAGCACTCAATCCACCAATCACGATTCACGAAGCACTAATCACAAAAGACGGAGGTGATATCATGGACGATTCGAAGGTTTGCAAGATTCCTCTGACGCAGGGATACTTTGCTATTGTCGATGCCGACGACTATGAATACTTGAGTCAATACAAATGGCACGTCAAAATCAAAGGCAACAGACGCTACGCATATCGCACGCAAGGCGGAAAATGTATAGCGATGCACCGGCAGATTCTCAACGCCCCGCCCGGTATGCACTGCGACCATATCAATCACGACGGCCTCGATAATCGTCGGGCGAATCTCCGCCTGTGCACGCCGCAGCAGAACGCCTGCAATCGCAAGCCGCTCGAACGCACATCGAGATACAAAGGCGTTTTCTGGTGTTATGAGAAGAAAAGGTGGCGAGCCGAGATTCGACATAACGGCAGGCTTATTCACATCGGCTATTTCGATTACGAGGCCGACGCGGCGATTGCCTATGATGATTATGCTGCTGAGCTGTTCGGCGAGTTCGCCTGGCTAAATCACCGCCACCGCCCGGAAGTCCAGGACTGGCTGGCCCAAACCCGCCTGTCCTTCTGCGATGTCCGATAATCTTTAAAAGGGCTCGATGTACTAATTTTCAATAAATTAGTATATAATTAGTACTTGCATAACCCCTGTTTAATCAAAGAGTTATATAGAAAACCTTCGAAAAGTATGATATACTATTTTAATACTAAAATATTGAAATTTAGTATTTGACTTGTTATTTCAAGCCGATTATATACTAAAATAGTAAATATTAGTATATGTTTAGTATTTCCGTAACGGCTTGCAAATAACAGGGTAAAGTCATGAAAATGCCGAAAATGCCTCCTGACACCAATAAAATCATTCAGGATTTTAGTGCGTTAAAGCAATTAGATTTTTTGAAATTGGCTTTTTCGAAAGATCCAAAATTAACCCGAGGCAAATACCTGCATTGGGATAAGCTGGGGTACTATACGCCGCCGGAAGGATTAAATTTAGAAGAGTGGTGGGTTGCCTTAAAACTTCAGCGCCGTAAATCTTACAAAAAGGTGCCCCTAAAAGACAACAAAGGCAGTCTTTTCAACTATTTGATTACCGACCCTACACCGGAAAGACTGCATTACATCGACCAGGGCGCAGGTGGATTGATTGCCATGCCGGACCAGATTATGAATCCGGAAACACGAGACCAGTATTATGTCGGGTCGTTAATTCAGGAAGCAACAACATCGAGTCAGCTCGAAGGAGCGGTAACAACCCGCCAGGTTGCTAAAGAGATGATACGGACAGGAAGGCAGCCTCGTGACAGAAGCGAACAGATGATTCTTAACAATTTCAGAACAATGCAGCATATTGGAAAACTTAAAGACAAGCCTCTTTCCAGGGAATTAGTGTTAGAGATTCACCGTTTAATAGCTGATAAAACGCTTGATGACCCTTCTCAGGCGGGCAGATTCAGAAAACCCGACGAAAAAGTTGTAGTCAGTGACATGTATAATGAAGTTTTTCATGCTCCGCCAGTAGCAGAAGAACTTGAAGAAAGAGTAAGCGATATGTGTAAATTCGCGAACGGTAAAACGCCGGACTATTTTTTACATCCTGTAATTCGCTCGATAATTCTGCACTTCTGGCTTGCGTACGACCATCCGTTTGTCGATGGCAACGGACGAACAGCAAGAGCATTGTTTTACTGGTCTATGCTTAAACACGGTTACTGGGCCTTTGAGTTTATCTCGATTTCACAAATAATACTTGGCCATCCGGCAAAATACGGACGCGCTTTTCTTTACACTGAAACCGATGACAATGACCTTACGTATTTTATTCTTTATCATCTGGATGTAATTCACAGAGCAATTGAAGAACTGCACAAATACATAGAGCGGCGAATTGCTAAACTCCAGTCAATTGAAAGGGAATTACGGGGAATTACTCTATTAAACCACCGTCAAAGAGAGTTAATCAGTCATGCTCTGCGTCATCCGCAGCAGCGATATACTATAAAATCACATCAGATAAGTCATAATGTCGTTTACCAAACAAGCAGACTCGACTTACTTGACCTCGAAAAGCGATGCTTATTACAGAGCAGAAAAATTGGTAAAATGTGGTATTTCACTCCAACTGCTGATCTTGAAGACAAGCTGTCTAAAATATCGTAGGGAAAAATCATACGTGGCCATTGCTTACGATGATTACGCCGCCGAGCTGTTCGGCGAGTTCGCGTACCTCAACTGCGCCCACCGCCCGGAAATAACCGTCTGGCTGACCCAAACCCGCCTTTTTTAACGCATTTTTGTCTGTCCTGGCATATAGACTCATAAGTCCATATAATACAATATGTTACACCAAAGGGCGGCGAGTAGCCATACAGTCTGACTATAAATATATAGACAGTTATTTCCAAATAATCTATAATTATATAGACACGCCTGCCGATATAGTCTATAAATATATAGACGAAATGAGCTGTTAGGCAGGTGTAAAAATGAAAGCAAAATATAAAAAACTCGCCAGAGAGCAGCTTGATGCGACGCTTAAGCAATTCAGGCCGCTGAAAACACTTATTGTGCCAAGTAAAGGATGGGTCCGCGCCATTCGTGATGCGATTGGAATGACCGGCCGGCAGCTTGCCGGACGCGTAGGAGTAAATAAGCAACGCGTCGCGCGCATCGAGCAGGATGAGAAACTCGGCAGGGTCAAAATCAATACGCTCAGAAATGTAGCCGAGGCTATGGACTGTATATTTTTTTACGGCTTTATACCGAGAGACAGCCTCGAGCAAACTGTAAGAAACCGGGCCGAATCAGTTGCAAAAAAACGCATGGCCCGCAGTAATCAAACGATGCAGCTGGAAAAACAGGAGCTTGGTCAAAAAGAAAAAGAAGATGCATTTAATTCTCTGGTTAAAGATATTATTGATACGATGCCCAAATCACTGTGGGACGACCAATGGTAGAGATAAACTATCCGCAAGGTGCAACGCCGCTCGATAAGAATGAAATCAAGGGGCTTCTGCTTACTCATATTACTACACGCGCCGAGCTTGATAGATGGGAGCAGGACAATATCAACGAAGCCCTGACATGGTCCCATGAGTCTAAAATCACAAATATCCTCGATGAATCTTTTATGAAGCTGCTGCACAGGAAGATGTTCTGTAATGTGTGGAAGTGGGCGGGCGAATTCAGACAAACCGAAAAGAGTCTCGGTGTTACGCCGTACATGATCGCCGTCGAACTGAAAAAACTGTGTGACGACGCCAAATACTGGATTGAAAACAAGACTTTCTCGGAAGAGGAAATAGCTGTTCGCTTTCATCACAGGCTGGTATCGATACACTTATTTGCAAACGGCAACGGCAGATATGCCCGATTAGCCGCCGATATCCTTTTGGTAAATATATTGGGCAAACCCGCTTTCACATGGGGCAGTGCCAATCTCGAAAAACCCGGCGATGTCCGGCGAAGATATATCGAATCGCTGCAGGCTGCCGACAGGGGTAACTATACACCGCTGCTGGAATTCGCACGGTCATAGTGTTACCATTGTATTTTTTACCGCGGAGCTCGCTGAGTCCGCAAAGTTTTTTATACCTAATATTTCTTTGCGGTCTTTGTGGTGAATGTTCTGAAATTTTTTGATTTTTCGGCTGAGTAAGGGTATATATTCTATTGGCAAGCAACCGTCTATTAGAGGAATATAGCGATGCAAGACAATAACAAGCCCGAACAAGAGGAAAATCAATTCCAGTTTCCCCAGCCAAAGGAGCCTCAGCAGTCTGCCGAACCGGTAGTACCTTTGCCGACCAGGCCCGGTTACGTCCTGCCGCCGAAGAAATATAAGCTCAAAACTCTACTGATGTTCTCCGACATCTTCGCGATATTCATATATATCTACTTCCTGATTATCCGCAGCATAATCAGGGATGTATCGGCAGATACATTCTCATTCGTCTCCAACAGGATGCTCGCGTTCTATTGCGTCTTCGCGATTACCATCGGCATGGCGGTGCTCGTACTTATATGCAGGATGACCAAAAGCGCACGCACACGCTTCCAGAGGGACAATGAGCTGCGCCAGGACGAGAACATAAAGGTCTGGCTGACCGGCTATGACTGGGGCTGGCCGATACTGTTTGCGCCGACCATTGTGCTGATGGCCGTTGTCGGCTTTATCGGGATGCCTCTAAACGTAATAGGCGGTGATTCGCCGACACTGCACACAATCCAGAACGTCATCGGCGGCGTCGTAATAGTCTTCGGCGCACTCAACGCAGCGGTCGTCATCTTCAAGCTAAAGCCGGTGACGTTAGGCCTGCTCCTCGGCAGTTTCGTTATTATCCTGCTGATACTTTTGCTGCACGGGCCGGATACGTTCCTGGCCTTCTTCAAAAGCTTCAGGTACCTCGGCATCACCACCGAGCCGCTCGGCTATTTACTCCTTGCCTATATCTGGTCGATATTCCTGCGCATAATATGGCTAAAGAGCCTGTTCTTCTACTGGGTCTTTCTACCGAACCGCCTGGAGCTTCAGCACGGCCTGAGCGAATCCAACGACTCGGTCGATAGAGACGACCTGCGACATCAGATAGACACCGACGATGTAATTCTCCGCTGGTGGAACGTCGGCGTAATTACATTTTACTTCCCGCAGTTGGACCGTCTGCCGGTAACCAACGTAATGCTCGGCATCCGCAAAAAGGCCTTGTATGCCAACCGCATCGCCTCAGTCAAAACAATACAGGATTAGGAAAGGAGATAGTTTTATTCAAAATTCTTATGTTTAAACAAAAATTCTTGATAATTTTAATTACGATCATTTATACCGCACCACTTGTATTATATTTACTTCTGTCATCTTATCTTGAACATAGGTTTAAGAAACTTCAAACCCTCGTCTCAGCCAAACGATTAAAATACGTCGCTTACCTCTCGTTTTACTTAATTCTTGCATTTTGGGTACTTTTAGTGATACGTTTAATTGTGACAACGAGAACCATTTTATTGACCGAACAATTTTCGGCGATGCAATTTTTCAACCTGAACTACATTCTTCTTGTCACTTTCGTATTACTCTTTTCATGGATGTTCCGAGCCGAACTAAAAAGGTATAAATGGTTCAGAAGCTACTCGCCATCTAAAATCTTGGCAAGTTCTTTTCTTCAAAGACATAATGAGTTAATTCAAGCCAAAAACTTCGACCAAATCGAAGAATTTCTTGTTAAAGCCCGCCAAGCTGTGCCTGATAACGTTGAGCTTTTGTGCCTATTAGGTTACTATAAAGATTTGGTCCTGAATAAACGGGATGAAGCAAATCGTTATATGAAACAGGCAAAGTCGATTCTTGATTCTTACAAAGAACCAAACAACAAAGAGATCGCATGTTATGAAGGATATCTTGGAAATATTTTATATAACCGGGGAGAAAAAGAAGAAGGATTAAAACATCTAAAAAAATCTATCGAACTTGATTCAACTCCAGGAAGAGTTAAAAACTACGAAAGAAAACTCGCCGAACTGAAACAGCAGGATAAAACAATACAGGATTAACAGCTGATGGCGAACAAATCAATCAAACAGTTCGTCAGATTCAAAGGCCCATTCTCTGAAAAAGTCAAGGCAGAACCGCCCGGCGCAGATTTGGCACAGTCTCTCGCTGAAAAGCCTCGGCAAAACAAAAACTGCCTGCCCTAATCGACGAAACATTTGTGGGTGAACCCTGATATCGGCACTGACGCAACTCTCGAAAAGCACCTATTTTAACAGTACCCTATTGACATTCCCAGGTAAGTCAAATATACTATTAGTTTGCATGGAGGTCTGCCCTGACTACTATCAGGGCCTCTCAGAAATGAAAATAGGGTGACTTCGGTGATGAAATGGGAAAGTGTGCCTTAGTAACATTCGGCATTCTTTATATACACAGCATAAGAGAAAAACAAATCTTCAAACCTGTCCCATTTTACACACGCCGTCCAGGGATTTA
>CAZFHM010000007.1:0-25808 GCA_964518825.1 uncultured Pirellulales bacterium | reverse complement strand
ATCATTGTTTCTAAGGAGCATAAATGAAGCACAAGAAAGACCTCGAAATTGTAGCCGCAGGTCATACCTGTCTCGACTTAATTCCTGCTTTTACAATTGAAGGAAAAGTTGACAAGATGACCGATGTCCTCGTGCCCGGCAAAATGATTAATATGGGCCAATGCGTTGTCGTCGGTGGCGGCCCCGTTACAAATGCCGGCGTATCCATTCGCCGGCTCGGCGTGAAGACCGAGTTAATCGGGAAGATTGGCGACGATGATTTCGGCAAACAGATTCTTCGCTGGTATGAAGAGCATGAAGGTCATTTCAAAGGCATTCATATGGTCGAGGGTGAATCAACTTCATATACCATTGCCATTTGCATCCCCGGAATAGACCGCTTTTATCTGCATCACTGCGGCGCGAACGATACCTTCGGCTATGATGATATGGATTTCGACCTTGTTGGTCGTTCGAAACTGATGCTTTTTGGTTATCCGCCGTGGATGAAAAAGATCTATGACAACACCGGCGCCGAACTGACCAAAATTCTCAAAAAGACAAAAGAGCTGGGCACGACGACCGCGCTCGACCTTTCACTTCCTGATGTAAACAGTTACGCCGGCCAGGTCGACTGGAAAGCAATTCTTAATGACTGGGTCCCGCTATCGGATATTATGGTGCCCAGCGCAGAAGAGATATTTTATTTCCTTTATAAAGATAAGTTCCTCGAAAAGAAGGCAAAGCTCGGGCCCAAGGAGAGCGTACTTGACCATATGACGGTCAAAGAGATTTCCACACTCGGTAAAGATTTAATCAAGATGGGTGCGGCGATTGCAATGGTCAAATGCGGCCACAGGGGCCTGTATGTAAGGACCGCCGATAAGGAACGGTTACAGAAAATGGGGGCCGCCGGCTGTAGCGACCTTGATAACTGGGCCAATCGTGAACTGTGGTTCCCTGTTTATCAGGAGGACAAATTTGTCGGTGCTCTGGGTTCCGGCGATTCGGCAATTGCGGGATTCCTTTCCGCATTTGTCTGGGGCCATACTGTTGAATCCTGCCTGAGATACGCAAATGCCGCCGGCAGTATGAACGTTACTGTCCCCGACGGACTTACCTGGAATAAAGGCTTTGATGATTTGACGAAGCGAATCGAAGCGGGGTGGAAGACGAAAGATTTGAAAATTGACGAGCCCGGCTGGAAACACGAACGCCAATTCTGGGCAGGGCCTGATGATAAAGGTAAATGGGAATCGTAGACACGGATTAACACTGTTAATTTTTTCTCTGTGAACTCTGTGTCCTCTGTGGCTTAAAAACTCTGTGGCTGAAATTTTTAAGAGGAGATATATATGGCAAAGACAAAAAAAAGCAATGCAAAAAGAGATGCATTCGTCAGCAAAAAGTTAGGGCAGATGACCCTGGAGGAAAAGGTCGGCCAGGTTTTAACATTTACCAGACGCGGCGCCATGTTAACGCCCAGCGGAATCGAGCAAATCACAAGATTGCAGTGCGGCGGCCTTTGCCTGGAGCCGTACGCGGTCGAGACCTGCAAAAACCTTTACTGGGGAAATTCCCAGTTAGACAAAAATTTTAAAAAGCCGAAAGACTATTTTTCCATTGCGAGTACTTATTTTGCCGGCAAAACCTTCGGTATCAGCATAACGCCGGGAGAATACACAAAAGATTTGAATAACTTACAGAAAATCGCGATGAAGAGACGGTCCCGAATCCCTCTGCATATGACCATCGATTTCGAAGGCGATTTCAAGAACGATTATATGGCCGGCGGCATAAGGCAGTTCCCGCCGCCAATGGGTATGGCAGCTATCGGCGACGTCAAACTCACCTACAAAATCAATAATACCATCGCCAAGCAGCTTAGCAATATCGGTGTAACTCAGATGTATTCACCTGTCTGCGACGTGAATATCAATCCCAAGAACCCTGAAATCGGCGTCAGGTCTTTCGGCGACGACCCGGAGGTTTGCGCAAAACACGCCGTCGCCTTTATAAAAGGTTTGCAGGACGGCGGCATTGCCGCGACCGCAAAGCATTTCCCCGGCAGAGGCGATTCGGTAACCGACGCTCACGACGTGCTCGAAGTAATCTCGACCAGCAAAAAGAGGATGCAGGAAGTTGAGCTGGTTCCGTTCAAGGCTGCAATCAATGCCGGAGTAAAGGCAATTATGACCGGGCACTCGGTTTATCCGGCCTATGACGATAAATATCCGACCACTTTGTCTGAAAGAATTCTCACCGGCCTGTTAAGAAAAGAATTAGGTTTCAACGGCGTTATTGTTTCCGACGCTATCGGTATGGCCGCGATTCTTAAAAAATGGCCTCTTCCGCAGGCCTGTGCAATGGCAATAAGGGCCGGCTGTGACACGATACTCTTAAAAGCTGATGATGAATCAAGATCGCAGTGCTTCTTTGGACTTTTAGAGGCTGTCAGGACAGGCTTTTTATCTGAAGAAAGACTCAACGAGGCCGTTACACATCTTTTGAGTATGAAGTACGACCAGGGCCTGTTCGAGTCAGCCGGTAAAAAGGACCCGGCCAAAGCCCAGAAATACGCACTGAGCAAACCGGTCGTCGATTTCTGCTGGGACGTTGCGAAAAAGGCCCTGATAGTAATGCGGGACGACAAGAAGATGCTGCCGCTGAATCCGAAGCAGAAGATGCTCGTTATCGAGCAGCGCATTCCTTATGAATTCTGCGGAAAAGACCCGTATATGCACCAGCATATGTTCTGTGAGGCGATGGTAAACAATTCGGCAAATCTAATCCTCGTCGATACGGAATTTTCCGCGCTCGATGATGAAATTGCCGAGTGCCTTGACCTGGCCAAACAGGCCGACCTTGTCGTTATGACCAACTATTACGCCCGGATTGTCAAATCGGGGAACAATCAATTGCTTGCCAAGAAGCTCAAAGCGGCCGGAAAGAAAATAGTTATCGTGACCAACTCTCCTTATATAGAAGGTACGACGAAGGATGCTGATGTTGTGGTCTGTAATTTCAGCGGCACGCCTGATTCCATAAGGGCCGCAGCTGACCTGCTTTTTGGAAAGATTAAGCCTTGCCGTACGACAAAAGTACCCGTAAAGCTTGGCGCTCAGAAAGAATCAGCCGTCAAGGCCCCGCCGAAAAAGGCCCCTGTCGGCTTATCGTATTGTTAACCGAAGGTTAATCCTGAGCTTGTCGAAGGGTTAGCCACAGATTACACAGGTTTCACTAATTAAATGAATGCCGCCGGTGTTGAAAACCAGCCCCGGCGGCTTTTTTTGACGCTTGAAAGACGGGACAATATTTGCTATTATTCTGCTCTTCGTAAATTGGTGAAACTAATAGCTTGGCCATTTGGTGAAAGACAATAAATTAGTTCAGAGGAGATAATGAATGCCTAAAACAAGCAGTTTAAAGATGAGTGACCTGTTTACAATTTCGGGGGCACAGATACCCACGATTTATGTAAAAAATAAAATGGCGGTGCATTTTCAGGGAATGTCAAAGACAATGGATTTTCCTCTGACAATTTTCCTTCAGGGTGCGCCGACCTGTTCGGTAGGCATATCGCCCGACGGCTTATATAACCGCATCAATAACGCGGGGCGATTAGTTTATATAAATCAAAAGGCAATGCAGCTTGCCTCTGCGCCGATTGTCCGCATCAACGATGAAAAGCCCGTTATGCTCACAACGAAGAAGCCCCAGATAATGGAAAGCTCTGATGATATACCGATATCGGAACGTTATTACTTTAGCCCGGTGGACATTAAGCAGGTTACGATTTCGTTGGCTACACCTTTGGCCGAGATGTCTTACAATTTAGGCAAAGCAAAAGTGACAAGAAAATTGATTAGCCCATTCCTGTCCGGCAACGTCCAGGCATTAATGCCTATCGGCGTTGAGGAATACGAGGTGGAGAATACTTCAAAGCAGTCCCAGCAGATTACCCTCGTAATACCCAGGCCGAGCCTGGCTAACCTGCAGGAAAAGAAATACCGGCCAATCGACCAGGACACCGCATTTATATGTTCAGCGCCGATAAGGGGCCAGGTTCACGAGGATTTCAGTTTTGCCGGTATAAGATGCGTGGTGATGGGCAGTTCTGAAAATTCGGAGAGAATGGCCATAGCCGTGCCTCAGATGAATGAGATAACAATAGACACACAGCCGTATTTCAGGTTAAACAGCTTAAAACAGGATTTGTTATTGAAGCAGGACGGCGGTTTTTATGAAAAGTGCGGGCCTAAAGCAAATACTGATTACGGCGCAGCAATCAGTATTACTTTTAAATTAAAACCCAAAGCGACTCTTTCGATTCCGGTCGCCGTCGCCCTGGACTTCCCGCAGCAGTGGTATGCCGACGGGACAAAATTCGAACGCAAGTACGTCAAAAGTTTCAGGGATGAGAAAACAAGAGCGCGTGATATGGCCAAAATCGCGCTGGATAAATATCCCCAATGGCTGAGCAGGACAGCGGAAATCCAAAACAGGATGTTCGAGCTTATACAGCAGAATCCTGCATATAAAAATGACAAAAAGGGTGCGCTATTGTTGTTGAGACTGATTGTCAACGAATTTCATTTTCCATTGTCGAACGCAGCGGCGTGGATTGAAGATAAAAACGGAAACGACGTGGCCAGGTTCCTCGAATGTTTCGATTATCCTTACGTCAACTCTCAGGACGTTGACTGGTTCTCGCCGATACTTCTGATGCTCTTTCCGCAGGTCGAGAAGGAAATATGTCAGCGGTTCATCGATTCGATTATGGAGGAGAATCTGACGGAGCGATATTATCACACACACGCCTCTTTTGCCGAAGCAAGGCAGCATTTTGTAGAGCATCCGGAAGAATACGAAGGTGTCTCTCTGACCCACGTCAAAGCCCCAACCAAAATAAAGGGAAGCGTGTCGCACGATTTGACTGCTTTGACTTTCGGCAACCCGATGCGCAATAAAAGTGAATATACCTGGTACAATAACAACTACTGGATAGACCTGTTTCCCAAGATCGCATTGCGGGTGCTGCGGAACGTCAAATATACGGGCGACGTTGAATTTTTGAAGAAAAACTGGAAAACACTTAAATTCGGGTTCGAGTATTTAGAGAAGCTTGATTTGGACAAAGACGGTATCCCGGAAGGCAATCCCGATGAAGTCAAAAATACTTTCGATAATATAACTTTGTTCGGCATAGACTCATATTGTACAAATGGTTTCCTGGCCGCCTGTAGGGCGATGAGCAAAATGGCTGAAATGATGAAGGACTCAGCAGCCAAAAACGAATATGACGAGATTTTCGAAAAAAGCTTCGTCATTTACGAAAAACTGTGGATAGACAAGAAAACAAAGCGCGGCAGGATGCAGTATTTTGCGACGTGCATAGACCTGGAGACGGGAAAGGAAAACACTGACGTCTGGACCAATCAGCTTGACGGCCTGTGGTATTTGATTGCGATGGGTGAAGAGCCGTTTATCCCCGCAGACAAGGCAAGACAAATTCTCAAAACGATTTACACGAATAACCGCAACCCTCTTGGCTGGGCCACCGCACGGACTCAAACCGGAAAACCCGTGGAATCGGACCAGGGAAAGGACGTCTGGATAGCGTCGAATTATGTTCTTGCACAGCTTCTGGATTATTACGGCTTAGCCAAAGAAAGCAAAGAGGTCTATAAAGTAATGGATAAGGTTGTATTCCAGCACGCCAATTCTCTGATAACTCCCGAAAGCGTCAGGCCGACATTTGAAAAGGAGGCGGGCGAAGCAAAGCCGGGACCTCATTATATCGTATGCGGCTATACAAGGCCCGGCGCGATATTTATGCAGCTTTTGATTCAATTTGTTAAAGAACAACAGAAGCGTTCCGGGACTATAATAATTGAATCTAAGCAGTTGAGCTCCTTTTTAGCTTCAATATTCGGAAAGAGGCAATAAATGCCCGGTAACAGGTTGCTGTTCGAAAGAATGGAAGGAATGATTATGCGCACAAACGCTATGACAAAAATTGTTTTATTTGCCGCCACGTGTCTGTTTTGTTCCGGTCAATATGTATTGGCAATCGGCCAGGCCAATTACGTGGAAAACACCTGCAGCGAAGGCTGTTTTCGCCTTGCCGAAAAAGACAGCGTTGCGGACATTTATGTCGATTCACAGGATTATGCCGGTGTTTTACGCGCTGCGAACGACCTCAAAGAAGATATTGCCCGCGTTACAGGCTGTATAGCGGAAATAAAAAATGAAGAATCCGGCCCTGGAAAAAACAGTGTAATCATAGGCACCATCGGAAAGAGCCGAGTCATCGACCAGTTGATTAAAGATGGCAAGGTCGATGTGTCGCCGATAGGAGGCAAATGGGAATCGTTTATTATTCAGGTTGTAAATGAACCATTGGCCGGAGTAGAAAGTGCACTTATTATCATCGGCAGCGATAAAAGGGGCACAATTTACGGCATCTACGACCTGTCCGAGCAGATTGGAGTATCACCGTGGTACTGGTGGGCGGATGTGCCGGTCGAACATAAAGACAATCTTTACATAAAGGCCGGAAGATATATTCAGGAGCCTCCGGCCGTTAAGTATCGCGGCATATTTCTTAATGACGAAGGATTCGCACTTACTCCATGGGTCAAAGAAAAATTCGGAGATTACAACAGCCAATTCTACACTAAGGTTTTCGAGTTGCTGCTTCGTCTCAAGGCTAATTTTATGTGGCCCGCGATGTGGAACAACGCATTTGCCGATGATGACCCGCTCAATGCGAAATTAGCGGACGAGTACGGTATTGTGATGGGCACCTCGCATCACGAGCCGATGAACAGGGCGCAGCAGGAATGGAAGCGGTATGGTAAAGGCCCATGGGATTATTCCAAAAACGAAGAAGTGCTTCGCGATTTCTGGAGGCAGGGCATCGAGCAGAGCAAGGATTACGAAACGATAATAACGCTCGCGATGCGCGGAGACGGCGACAAGGCTATGAGTGAAGAAACGAATATCTCTTTGCTTGAAAAAATCGTGGCCGACCAGCGTAAAATCGTCAGAGAAGTCACCGGTAAAGATTTGAACGACGTTCCGCAGGTATGGGCGCTATATAAAGAGGTGCAGGACTATTACGACAAAGGCATGCGTGTCCCCGATGATGTCACATTACTGCTCTGCGATGATAACTGGGGCAACGTTCGTATTCTGCCGAGTCCCGACTCAAAGCCGCGAAAGGGCGGCTACGGAATGTATTATCATTTTGATTTTTACGGCGGGCCAAGAAGTTATTTGTGGCTCAATACCAATCCCATACCCAAAATCTGGGAGCAAATGCATCTGTCTTATCGCAGCGGCGTCGATCGAATCTGGATTGTCAATGTTGGCGACCTCAAGCCGATGGAGTTTCCGATTTCGTTTTTCCTCGATTACGCGCTGAATCCAAACGAGTGGCCGGCTGAGAGTTTGCCGAAGTATACTCGACGTTGGGCACAGCAGCAGTTCGGTCCGGAACACGCAGAGGCGATTGCAGAATTACTTGACGGATATACTAAATTAAACGGCAGGCGAAAACCTGAGTTGCTCGCTCCTGATACATACAGCCTTGTGAATTATCGCGAAGCTGAAACGGTTGTCGCAGATTACAATAAATTTGCCGAAAAAGCTGAGCAGATTGGAAAAACCCTGCCCACACAGTATCAGGATGCTTATTATCAGCTTTTGCTACACCCAGTACTTGCCTGTGCGAATCTAAACGAACTCTATGTGACAGTCGGTAAGAATCAGTTATATGCGAGTCAGGGCAGGGCGGCGGCGAACGATTTAGCCAATAAAGTTGAAGTACTATTTAAAAAAGATTCCGAAATTAACGAGCGTTATAATAAACTCGCGAATGGCAAGTGGAATCATATGATGGATACAACGCATATCGGTTACACCAGTTGGAATGAGCCGAAAAGAAATATTATGCCCAAAGTTAAAAAAGTTGAATTGCCTGCCGCTGCCGATATGGGCGTCGCAATTGAAGGTTCAGAAAAGATGTGGCCTGATGCTTCGCAGCAGCCGGTCATGCCGGAGCTGAATGTTTTCGACCGGAAGGACAGGTATATCGAGGTTTTTAATCGGGGACAGCAACCTTTTGAATTTACAGCTAAACCAAGCGAGCCCTGGATTAAGCTAAGCCAAACACAGGGGACGATTGACAAGGAGCTTCGCATTTTGGTTAGTGCCGAATGGGGCTCTGTGCCTATGGGCGAAAGAAGCGGTTCTGTTCTGATTACCGGCCCTGACGGAAAAGAGGTGAGCGTTAAAATCAACGCATTCAATCCAGGAGTACCAACAAGGGGTTCTTTAAAAGGTTTTGTAGAGACGAACGGCTGCGTTTCGATAGAGGCTGAACATTATACCAGGAAAATCAACGCAGACCCTGTCGAATGGCTGACTATCCCGAATATGGGCCGAACACTTTCCGGCGTATCGCCCGTGCCGGTAACAGCTAAAAGTCAAACACCTCAGGGAAACAGCCCGCACCTCGAATACAATGTATATCTTTTTGACACCGGCCGGGTCAAAGTTAAGGCGTATCTTTCTCCTGTTCAGAACTTTAAAAAAACACAGGGGCTGCGTTATGCGATTTCGTTTGATGACGAACAGCCGCAAATCGTCAACATACACGAGAAAGATATCGTGCCTGACTGGAAATATCCTATGTGGTGGAATCAGATGGTCAGTGACAGTATTAAAATCGCCCAGACCGCTCACCAAATCGACGCACCGGGTGAGCATGTTTTGAAATTCTGGATGGTTGACCCGGGTATCGTACTGCAGAAAATAGTAATCGATGCAGGCGGCCTCAAACCCAGTTATCTCGGCCCGCCCGAAAGCTATCGCGGCGGCAAAGAAGCTTGTTCGAAAAATGTTTCTGCTAAGAGTTGTTGCAGTGAACGGTGATACTGTTTCTTCGTCCGGTTCCGCTAAAAGTTGCGGTGATGCTTTAGGCGCTTTCGCAACAGGCAATTACCGCAACCTGTTCGTCGAAGCCGGCCGCAGTCCGGAAGAAGTAGCCGCTAAAGTCAACACGGCTTTTCAGCAATTATTCTACGGCAACCCGAGTACACAAGCGGTTTATTACCCGGCCGGTGCTAATACAAACGGTCCGCTTGCCTATGTCCACGATTCCTATTTTGATGATGTCCGTTCGGAAGGCATGTCCTATGGCATGATGATAGCCGTTCAGCTTGATAAAAAGGCCGAGTTTGACGCCCTTTGGAATTGGACAAAGACATATATGTATCATGGTTCGCCTGACCACCCCGCCCATGGTTTCTTTTCGTGGTCCGTGAAGACCGACGGCACGCCGACCGACGAAATGCCCGCCCCGGACGGTGAAGAATATTTTACGATGGCGCTTTTCTTTGCGGCGGGACGATGGGGCAACGGTTCAGGGATATACGATTACAAAGCCCAGGCTGACCGGCTCGCCAGCGATATGAAAAACCGCCGGTTTATTACAGGCGAGACTGTCAACGGCCTGCGAACAGTCGGCAATCTTTTTGATGCCGAACACAAAATGGTTCGGTTTTCACCGGTCATTGAAATCTGTGAACACACCGACCCTTCGTATCATTTGCCCGCGTTCTATGAGTTGTGGGCGCGGTGGGGCCCCAAAGAGGATAGGCAATTCTGGTCGCAGGCCGCTTCAGTCAGCCGAGATTTCTTTATTCGAACAACGCATCCTGTAACGGGTCTTTCCCCGGAGTATGCCAATTTCGACGGCAGCCCCTGGGTCGGCCCGGGTAACAGTAACTCCGTCAATTTTCTTTTTGATGCGTGGCGCACTTCAATGAATTGGTCTATGGATTGGGCCTGGTGGGCCAAAGATGTTCGTCAGAGGCAATTAAGTGACCGCCTGCAGGCGTTCTTCGAGTCAAAAGGTATTTCTACATATGGAGACCAATTCACACTCCAGGGCGACCAGTTAGACCCCGGTCATTCGGATGGCCTGGTGGCGACCAATGCCGTCGCCGGTCTCGCTGCAACACATCCACGAGCCAAACAGTTCGCCGAAGCCCTCTGGGACCTGCCGGTTCCTGTGGGCCGGCATCGCTACTATAACGGCATGCTATATATGCTTGGAATGCTCCATTGTAGCGGCCGGTTCCGAATCTGGCCCGTCAGGTAATAAATAAGACTGCAAAGTTTTTTCGTTAATCCTTCCGTTAGCCATGTTGTTCTTTGCAGCTTACAGCCGATTCGATTTCTTCTTTTTGTTGTCTGTTGAATGCAGGCAGTGTAAACCAGAATGTCGCCCCTTCGCCCTCGGCCGAATTAACCTTAATTTCACCGTCATGTTGCTCGACGATTTTTTTGCATATAGCCAGTCCCGCGCCTATACCGTCATTTTCAGCACCGTGGCAGACCCTGCGGAACATGGCGAAGATACTCTGGTGGTATTCCGGCTTGATTCCGGTTCCATTGTCCTGTACCTCTATCCGCACCATGCCGTCGTCCTGGTTGTGTGCATGTATGGTAATTTGAGGGGCGATATCCTTTCTGCGATATTTCAGGGAATTCGATATTAGATTTTGGAAAAGCTGCCGGATTTGCGCGGCATTACCTTTAACCGCAGGCAAAGGCTCCGGAACAAGCAGCTTGCCGTCCGTCTCTTTCAATTTAGCGTATAGTTCGAAATTTCTTAGTTCTTCTATGGTTGTGTTTAGGTTTACTTCCTTGATTTTGGCTTCTTGGTCAATAAGTTTTGAGTAAGCCAGCAGAGATTCCACTATTTTTCGCATCATGTCGGCGCCTTCGAGTACGAAGTTGAAATTTTCCTGCTCGTCGTCATTTAATCTTCCGGACAGACTTTTGGTCAGCATTTGTGTAAAGGCTGAAATTTTTCTGAGCGGCTCCCTCATGTCGTGTGAAGCTACATAGACGAACTCCTGCAGCTGAAGAGTAGAGTTATTCAGTTTTTTGTTCGAATTCTTAAGCTCCTGCTCTGCGCGCTCGCGGTCGTTGATTTCATTGCGAAGCTGCTCGTTGGTTTTTTTCAGATTCTCAGCACGCTCGGCAACGAGTTCCTCAAGGTGGTCCCTGTGTTCTCGCAGTTCACTTTCGGCTTTTCGCAGGTCGGTGATGTAGCTCACAAGTGATTCTTTCATTATCTTAAAAGCACCGATAAGCGCGTCCAGCTCATTGCCGCTGTGCACATCGACGGTCTTGCCGGTTATGTGTCTCACCGTATTACAGCTTTGGTCCCGCAATTCCTGCAATGGTTTTATCATTGTCCCTGTGAGCATAATTCCGAAGAACCACGATATGACAAAGACTGTCCCTGCGGTAACAGCGATTTTACGTTTGGTTATGGAGAACCGCTCCTGTGCTTCGGACGTGTCGATTTCGACCATTAGACTGAACATCTCGTCAACAATGAGCAAACGCTTGTAGTAGAATATCTCGTTATGTTCACAAATTGCTTTGTAAGAGGTTTTATCATCTTTGATGCTGTCCAGCATTATGGCATGAATGGCCGGATTTTCCCTGCAAGTGTGTTTTGCCTCCTCGTTAATGTTGTGTGAAGCGGCTATTACACCTTGCAGAGAGCCGATTAAAATGTCGGCGTTGGCCAGAGACGAAATCCTGTTGGCAAACGCGTCATTTATTATGAAACCGATTATTATAGCGCCAATTATTTCATCGGAATCATCGCGAACCGGTGCAATGGCCCGTATTGCAAAACCTTCGGCGTGTCTGGACGTGACAATGATTTCCTGTCCCTGCAGGGCCTCTGCTACACCCCAAATGTTCAGTTCGGAGCTTATGGAGGTGTTCCGCCGGTATACTATCTTTTCATCTCGGCCCACTAATTTGACAAAGCCGACGTCCAGTTCGGCCACTATCGGGTCTATCCGTTTTCTCAGTGCATCTGGGTCGCCTGATTTGTTAAAGTCCTTCAGGGCATCAATCAAACCGCGATGTTCTTTGAGGGCCTTGGATAAAATCGCTAATTTATCCACCTCGTTTTCTATTGCCGCCTCGGCAATAGAATGCGCCTGTATCGCCTTGTTTATCTCCATGACATCAATGTTTCTTTTCAGCGAGTTAACACTGATGAAATAGAGCGGCAGCGCCACAGCCAAAGCGGCAAAGCTTATCAGCGCCAAAATAGGATATGCGAGACTAAATCGCCATTTCATTATTTTATTGCCCCGTTATGTGCATAGCCCCGTTCGAATCGAGGACCCTTTTTCCATGCTCGGAAAATACAAAATCGAGAAATTTCCCGGCTTGGTCGTTCAGACGACTTTCCTTGTATACAAACGCATATTCACAGACCAGCGGGTACCTGCCTTGTGATACGTTCTCAAGCGTCGGCGCAATTCCATCAATACTAATCGGATGTATATTGGAGTTGACGCTGGAGTTGGTAAGATAACCGATGGCTGTCTGGTATTTTTCAAATAGTTCGACCATTTCATAATCGTGGTAAGCCATCTTTGCCTGTTCGCTGAGTTTGATATCTCTGAATGATTCGATTTTACTTTCGATGACCGAGCGGGATGAATCTCCTTCTTCCCGGACAAGGACGCGTATGGGATTATTCGTACCGCCGACCTCCCGCCAGTCTGTGATTTTGCCGGAGAAAATATCCAAAAGCTGCTGTTCGGTCAGAGACGTGACATCAACCTTATTGCCTGTGGCAAAGACAACCGGGTCACTGGCGAAAACGACGTAGGATAAACCGAGCTCGGCCTCATCTTCTTTGAGAGGCCTGGCTACTCGGCCCAGTATATATTCGTCACTTCCTACCGTCTTTATACCGCGACCCGAGCCGATGCTGGGTGGGACTATCACTTTATAGCCGGGATTGGTTTGGTTATAAGCATCGGCTAATTTCTTAAGAAGCTCCTCACATGCCCCTGTCCCGACAATCTCGAGAGTTTCTTTGTGGCTGTTGCGAGTGCAAGCCGTCCAGAGTGATATAACTATAGCCAGCCCACAAAGAACTGTGCATTTTTTCGTCCATGTCTTACCGCCTGTTTTCATAATTAGCCTTTTTATTTTCAGGTATCTTCTGCCTATGGTTACCACGTGTACACTATTCCATATCGTGCAAAAACAGCCACATCATTGCGGGCGTCACTGTAGAAATTACCCGGCATGAATAATTCGCCTTCCACTCTGTGCGAAAGGGATTTGCTGATTTTGTGCTCTATTTGTGCTCTTAGAAGTTGGCCGCGGAAACATCCGCTCTTACTCAATCCGCATGTGCCGCCGGCTGATGTATTCTCATCGGCAAAGAGCAGGTTATAAGCGGCCTTAATCACTATGTTTTCAGTCGGCTCTGTCATCCATAGAAAGTGAATTCGGTGCAGGTTCGAATTGTCATATGCTCTGCCGTCGAGTGAGTCTATTGTGCCCTGATATAAAACGCTCCACGTGTCAACGCGTCCCCAGACCCTATCGAAATTCTTATCGGGGTCATCATCGCCGCTGAGATACTCGTATCCGACTGTAATCTTATTTTTCCTCTCGTCCTTGAAATCGTATGTAAGCTGATTGTTACTGCCGAAAGCGTTAAGCTCTTTGCCGTTCTTGTGGCCGAACTGCGGCGCTACTTCGAAGCAGTACGTCCAGTTTTCGTTCAGTCTTCCCTCAAGCATAGCGCCGAAGGTGTAAATCTCGCCCTGATAGCCGCTGCTCACTCGGCGGTTGTGGTCCTGTTTGTAAATGAAGTAACCGTCCAGCCGTGAATCTTTTGACCGCTTTTTTGACAGATATATTATAGCGCCTCGCTCGTCCTGCTCGGCAAGGTCGAAGTCCCGGTCATTGAAGGGCTTGAGCCATTTCGCGCTGTCGCCGTGATTTTCTATCCATATCAGGTCGACTGAGGTATTCCATTCCTTCAGGTCATACGTTGCCCGGATAGCATTGAAGAAATTGGTTCGGCCGCCGTCGAGCGGTGTACCGTCCAGTATAAGCCAGGAGCTGCCCAGCTTAATTTCCTGTCGGCCGACCGTTGCGGTCATTGGCAATCCCAATGCGTTTCTCCAGACGAGGTTAAACTGGTCGAATAACAGCTCGTGGTATATTAGCTGCTTGTCCAGTGAAGGCGGACGATGATAATACCGCGGTTCGGTTACAAGCCGGATATTGAAGTCAAGCTCTTCTGATAATTTTACCCTGCCTTTTGCTCTGGCGCGGTATCGCGTGTTAATTCGGTCGTGTCCGGTAGCGTTCTTATCCATTTTACGTGCCTCGTCATAAACGACCCGGAAACGAAAATCAGCGCCAAGCTCAAGCCACGGTGTCGGGTTCTTCAGTTGTAATACCTGTCCGTTATACGGGTCGTAATCTCTCTTGCAGGTTGCCTGTGCAACCCGAATAAGACAGAGACTAAGACTTGCTGCCATGTAGATGCATCTCGCGATGCTCACCTTTTTCTGCATCAGCAATTCCCCCCTGACTCCAGAGAAAACCAGCTGCTTGCAGAGGGCAGCAAGTTTCTGGCTCCTGCCGGGTTTTTCGGTGGTATTTGTTTCCCTCTTGATGTGATACTGTTGTCCGGTTTTCTTGTGGTGATGGCATATTTTTTGATGTATTTTTATGTTAGGAATTCAGGACATTATCGGGCGGCGCGGATTTCCTCCGGAAAACTTCAATAGCCGTAAAATTATAGGCCTTTAACCCCCCTTCAAATCGGCTTGTGAAAACAGTTGCTCACCGGCGGTTTTTCGATACAATAACCCGTATGCAGGCAGGATAAGTCTGTTATTCCGGGGACGTGGTGTAACGGGAGCACGTGGCGGTCGCATCGCCGAAATGAGGGTTCGATTCCCTTCGTCTCCAGTCAACTCGCTGCGCCAACTCATCGACGAGTTGGGTGTTCTAAACCATATTCCGCTGGTGCCTATTGGTCTGTGCCCACGACCTGAGCGTGATTTATTTCGTATAAATATTAGTGTAAAAAAATGGAAGCTTTTAGTGTGAGGATAGATAAAATGCGATTGGCTTTAGCTGTTTTACTAATACTTGTTTTAAGTGGTTGCCGACAGGCATCTTACAGTGACCCGTACCTGGCTGCCGTTGACCGATACCTTGCCTCGCTGGATAAGGCCAAAACATCTGGTGTACAGATTGACCCACCGCCGCAGCCGGCATATCTGAGCTGTCCTGTCCAGCCGGAACCGCTGCCGGAATCTAACTTAGGGGGTTTTAGCGGCGATACCACGAGTCGTACGGCCTCGCTGGGAAACTTTTCGACTTGTTCACAGGCCCAATGTGAAAGTATAAACACGGCCCGAAGACAAGCTTACGAAAGGGCACTGCAAAGATACCAAAAGGTCGTTTCCGGTGAAAGTGTCGAGCCACGTGGTAATGACGGCCAATAGAATCTCGGCTGTATGAGTTGTGGATTCAATCGATACTAACTATCTTTGCGGATACGGCTGACGCCGAGTTGCGGCTGACGTAGATACAAAGGCTGTAATTCGAGAGCATCTGTAAACTCACCTTTAGTTACTTTGTCCCAGCCAAGCAGGTGCACGTGGGATGCCTGCGGCCACCAGTACTTTTCATCAATGATTTCCATCCCCGCCGCCTTGAACTTGTCTGCGTAGTAAACCAACCCTTCACCCAGCAGGCCTGTTGCAGGCTGAGAGTTTGAAAATCTTTCCAGAAACTGTTCAGACGTCATCAGGCAGTCGGGCAATATCTTTTCATAATTTCCTAATGGTGTTTTGCATTCCGTATTGGCAGCAGTTTTTTCTATGTACTGATATACGGCTACGAAAAACTGTCCCCTTTTCGCGTCGAGGATTGTTGCGAGCCTGCTATACTCTGGTTTTGTCGGGCAACTTTCGGCTGTTGATGCGGTGACATTTGATACTATCACGTCGCTTGTACTTACCGCGACAATCCTCGCTGAGTTTGCCAGGGCGAGCGTCTTTGCGAAGGTAACGGCGATACGCAAACCCGTAAAGCTCCCCGGGCCTATGGACAGGTGGACCTGGTCTATCTGAGACGGTTTTTTCCCGAAACGTACGAGCAGCTCTTCAATCGCGGGCAAAAGTTCGCTGCTGTGGCGCATGGGCCCGGAAAAATCTCTTTGAGCCAGGATTTTTTCACCACAGGCCAGGACCGTCGAACCGCAACGCCCGGACGTTTCCACGGCAACTATCAAAGGCTGTTCGGTATTATTTTTGTTCATTGATTCCAACTCATTTGCCGAAGATAATATGGGACGCGGCAATATTACGCGTTCGCTGGGTATAAATCAAATCTTTCCTGAGAGGTTGAAGACAGGAGGTGAGCGTTTATGAATAAAACGCGGGCAGACAAAACTTATAGAATAGTCAGCCGAACGGTTTGGTTTGGCCTTGTAATTCTGGTGTCGATGTATTCGTGCTGCCCGGCTGCCGCGAAAGATGTGCAGACAGGCTCAAGTCGTGTGGTGAACCAGGTTGTGGACAATTGGATTGCTGTTACACAAACACAATGTGACCGCCGGCTCTACGAACAGGCGGAGGATTCAATCCTGCGGGCTCAGCAGTATCAGCCGTATTTCAACGAGCAGCAGAGACAGAAAATCAGCGAATTGCTTGAAGAGATTAAGCAATCAATGTCCGAAAGGACACGCTTATTGCAAAACGTGGATAAAGCCGGCCAGCTTATCGATGAAGGGCAGTTACTAAAGGCAAGGGCATACCTTCATGAAGCGGCAAAGAGCAAAGGGCTCAGTGACGAAGAGAAGAACAGGGTAAAGTTAACGCTCCAGCGGGTTGAAGCAAAGATTGCTGAGCAGAAGCTGCTCATGGCGGACCTGTACAAACGAAGCCGAAGGAATTATAAGCAGGGCAACTTCGAGGAGGCGCGAGAGGGTTTTGCTATTGTGGCATCGAGCGGATTGTATGTCCCAGGTGTGGGCAAGACCGCCGAGGAGTATTTGGCGGACATAGAACAAGGACCGGTTGAGAGTAAGGCCAAGTCGAAGCATAAACTCCAATCTTCCAAAGTAAACGATGACAGTAAAGTTGATGTTGATTCAGGTTCTACGGGGGCTGTTGTACCTGCAGAGCGACAAACGCCGCAGGCAAATCCGCCTGTTGTTCTTGGCGGTCTTGGCTCGGAACGGTTTGGGAATGGGTCTGAACAAAACTATATAGGCAAAGACAATATAAAACAGAGTTACCTTAAAGCCGTCATGCGTGATGCCCAAGCGAAAGTGACTATACACGTCGGCAAGGCTGAATTCAACATTGCCAAGGCTGTGGTGCAAAATGCCGAAAACACTCTGCAGGGGTATCGGGCGGACATAGACGAAGAGCTTTATAAGCAACATAGTCAAAGACTGCAGGAGCTGTCGCGAATGATAGATGAGCAACAGATGCGATGGGAGCTTCGTTGGGACACAAAGGACTCTGGTTTATGACCGCCGGATAACGCTTCTCCATGGCCGTTATAATTAGCGGCCGGCAGGGGCCGCAACCCCTTTTTCAGGCGAACTTCGTCCCCCTTTATCGCCGTTTTATTCTCCTAACTTCATAGCCAACCGAGGCTTATAGTCTCATATTAAATGGCGGTAAGCGCCAGGTTTTTTGATAATATGGGACGACATAGCTGACCGGTTCCGCCTGCCTTCAAAGCCAATTTTTTACTTGAAAAAATGCCCTGTTATGGTTAGAATAGTTTTTGACGATAGACTCTGACGAAGGTCAGACCCTTCTGAAAACTGTGGGTGGTTTTAGATGGGTGGGTGAAAGAAATTGTGCTTTTTAATTTTGGTATCCTTTTTTCTAAGGAGGATTGCGCTTTGGAAAAGTTACTATACACAGTCAAATCCAGCGGCCGTAACAGCATATTCATTACCTTAATTATCACCTTATTTGCCGCGGTGCTTCTGCAGTCCGTGGCCGTTTGTTCCAACGGCCAGCAGGACCGGCAAAAGCTTGTTGAGCAGCTTGTTGCCAGGTGGATGCAGATAGGGTCGGAACAGTATGAACGCCACTACTTCAAAGCTGCAGAGCAGTCTTTTCTCATGGCTAAGGACTACGAGGAGTATCTTAGTTCGGCCCAGCGAGAACAGCTCAATGGTTTGCTTGAAAAGGCTCATGCCGCAGCCGCGGAGGTTGATAGACTTTCTGCCGAGATAACCCAGGCCAAGCAATTGCTGGCTGAGGGAAGGCTTGCTGAAGCGAGGGTCTTGTTTGAAGGTGTACGCAACAGCCAATATCTTACTGATGAAACGCAGCAGATTGTCGAGCAGGGTTTGGCTGCAACCAGTGATGACGGTGCTGTGCGGCAAGCTGAAATATCGCAATTATACAATCGAAGTGTTGATTACTACAACGCCGGTGATCTCGAAAAAGCCAGAGCCGGATTTCTTGAGGTTTCGAAAAGCGACCTGATGATTGCGCCAGTCGGAACCAGAGCCGAAGATTACCTGGCTAAGATTGATGCAGCCCTTGCCGAGCAGATAATGCAGCAACAGGGCGAAGCTCAGCCCGGTGCCGCCGAAATAGAGCAGGAACTTTTTGGAACTGCCGACCAGGCTGCTATGCAGGCGGGAATACCCGCGGCTGTCGAGGAACCGATGGCCCCTCAACCGGTTATTAGTGTCGTTACCCCGAAACCTGTTATCGAAGCTCCACAGACTACTGGGCAGGACGGTGGATATATCGAGGTTATACAGCGCAGGCAGAACATCCTGCGTTCACATACCGAGGCGGTAGTCAACGATGCCCTGGCCAAAGCGCGGGGTTATCAGGCCGAGAATCAGTTCGACCAGGCTGTGAAGTCCGTTGAGTACGCTCAGAATACTGTGAACAGGAACCGGTTACACCTCGGTGAAGAGCAGTTTGGACGCTACAGCGACGAGCTGCAGCGCATGCGTGATGAAATCAGCTCAGCCCAAAGCGGCTACAAAACACAGGTAGCTGAAGCAGCAAGAATTCAGGCTGAGCAGTCGCAGATGGGAATACGGGACCAGATGGAACGGGACAGAAGGAACAGGGTCAAAGAGTTGATGGAAAATACCCTTGCTTATCAGAAACAGCAGCGCTACAAGGAAGCGCTCGGCCAGCTTCAAAGCCTTATTGCGATAGACCCGCTCAATCAGCAGGCATTGATTATGAAGGACACGCTGGAGGATACCATCTCATTTGAAGATCAGCTCAGGGTGTTAAAAGAGAGGCAGCGCGAAAGAGCGAATATGTTATTCTAGACCGGCAGAAGTGAAATACCATATACCAGTGAAATGACCATACCGAAAAACTGGCTTGAAATTTCGGCAAGGCGCGTTCCGAAAGAGGCGATAGGCCAGGACCCCGCCACTACCAGAGTTTATGAGCAGCTGGACCAGGTGGTGGATTTGTCGGGACTCAGTCCGGATATGCCTTTCGGCGAGGCGCTTGACATATTGCGAAACGCAGTTGACCCGCCGTTGAAGATTGTCCCACTCTGGCGCGACTTATATGACAATGCTGATATCGACCAGAGTACGGCCATTAACATGGACCCGATTTCATCGGTTAAGCTGAGTTCAGCTCTTAAGTTTCTGTTGGAGGCCGTTTCCGGAGGGTTTGCTGAGCTGGGTTACGGTATTGAAAGCGGCATAATAACAATCGCAACTAAAGAATCAATCCCAACAGATTTGATTACTCTGGTGTATGATGTTACCGACCTGATTGGAGTACCCGCCGAGTATCGGACAAATGTCACTAGCGGCGGCGGTGGCGGAGGCGGAGGCGTCAGTTCCGTCGGTGGAGGCTTCTCGGACAGCGGCGGCGAAGACCAAACCTATGACCGGGAGACGCTTCGTACGGAGCGACAGCAGAGGATTGACGACTTGATATTACTCGTACAGGACACCGTTTCTCCCGACAGTTGGTTTGACGCCGGGGGCGAGGGTACTGTTACGAGTTATGGTACTCGGCTTCTCAGTGTTCGCCAGACGGCGGATGTGCATAACCAGCTTTCCTCGCTTCTGGAAGAGCTGCGAAAAGCCCACGGCTATCAGATTGCCATTGAAGCGCGATTCCTCAAGGTTCGTGAGAATTTCCTCGAGGACATCGGGCTGGACATAGATTTCCTGTACAACCCGGGCGGTAAGTTCAGTGAAATATCCTTTCAACAAGGCTCGGCGGTTCTTTCTACTCCCACCGGTAGCGGTATAGAAGGTTCGCTCGCCGGCGCGGTGGCAAGCTCGCTCACAGGCGGCTATGGTACTATTCTCGACGACCTGCAGGTAAGCTTCGTGCTTAACGCTACGCAGGCCCATGGGGATTCGACACTTATCACCGCTCCCAAAGCCACGGTGCTAAGCGGTGAATCGGCGACTTTCAGGGTTCAGAGGTCTTTGTATTACGCCGGAGATATCCAGATCGAGAGCCGTGAACAGGGTGATATCGCACGTGGCTTTGTTACATTTACTTACGAAGACCGTGAGGTTGTATCCGGAACGATACTTAATATATCCCCGACGATTGCACCGGACAAGAAACACGTGTTGCTTAATATAGATGTAACACTGGATGACTTTCTTGGTTTCAGGAACCAGGTAATTAATTTCCCCGTTTTCGGAGATATACCAGGAGCCGGCAGTAACCTGACTGTCGAATTTCCGGAGGTCGAAACCGCCCAGGTTAGAACGCGTGTGAGTGTGCCGGATGGCGGTACATTATTGCTCGGCGGTCAGAAACTCGGTGCTGAGATTGACAAAGAGGCCGGAGTCCCCATCCTCAGCAAGATTCCGATTCTCGGCAGGGCGTTCAGTAATCGTAGTAAGGTTAAAGACCACAAAATCCTGCTGATTCTGGTCAAGCCGACCATAATTCTGCAGGAGGAAGTTGAGGCCGATGCAGTAGCCGAGTTGAAGAACAGCTTTTGATAAGGAATTGGTAGTTTCTTGTGATTTATGAATATTTTTATTCGTATTTTGAAGATTTGCTGTAAAAACAAACCCGTTCACGGGTCTATAATGAATATGGGGTGTTTGTACGGAAGCATGAATTCCTGTGTTAATTCATTTTATTGGGGTGCACGGTCGTATAAGGAGCAGCTAAAATGAAGAATCGAGTCTTCTTGGCTTTTACAGTATTCGTCCTGATTTCAGGTATTTCATTTGCAGATTCGGCGCCTTATAAAGAAGGTGAGCTACTCGTTCGATTTGCCGGCGCCGGTTACGGTCTTGACAGTTTGGACCCAGGCGTACAGGCGGCGGCCAGGCAGCAGATTCTTGATTCGGCCGGCGGAGGTACGGTTGTACACCTGTATAAGAAAATATCCGGCTGGGCCTTGGTAAAGCTTCCTGCGGGCCAGTGTGTCGAGTCAATGCTTGTTCAGTACGCTTCTGCTCCGGGCATCTTGAGTGTTGAGCCGGATTACAAGTACCAACTGCATCGCATGCCAAATGATGCGAGGTTTAATGAGCTCTGGGGTATGCGCAATATCGGCCAGGCTGGTGGAACGCCGGGGGCTGATATCGATGCGCCTGGTGCGTGGGATATCGAAACGGGCGACGACCAAATCATAGTCGCGGTTACCGATTCAGGCATAGACTATACGCACGGAGACCTGGCTGGCAACATGTGGATAAATACCGTCGAGTTTAACGGTGACCCAGATGTTGACGATGACCAGAACGGTTATGTCGACGACATTTATGGTTATGATTTTGTCGGCTCAGACATTGAAAATCCAGTCGGGGATAGTGACCCTATGGATTATGACAGTCACGGTACCCATGTTGCAGGGACCATCGGAGCGGTTGGGAATAATAATATTGGTGTTGCCGGTGTTTGCTGGAATGTCAGGCTCATGGCTGTAAAGATTTGTGATGATAACTGGAATGTTCCCGACACTTATGCTTCGATTGTTGCTGAAGCTATCGAATATATAATTGATAGCGGTGCCAACATTATAAACGCCTCGTGGGGTGGAGGCCCTTATTCAATAATAATAAGAGACGCCATAGCTGATGCACGCAATGCCGGTATTCTCTTTGTCGCATCAGCAGGTAACGGAGGGGACGACCAAATCGGCGACAACACTGACTTGATGCCCGCATATCCGGCATCTTATGACCTTGACAATATTATTTCCGTAATGTCCACAAATCATAACGACAACCGACCCATCTATTCGAACTACGGTTTGAACAGTGTTGATATTGGTGCTCCCGGCGGCGACGAGAATTTCGGTCCCCGTGGCATTCTAAGCTGCATTCCCGGCAACCAATATGAATATTACCAGGGCACCAGTATGGCTGCGCCGCATGTGGCGGGCGCCTGTGCCCTGTTGCTGAGTTTTGACCCTGCTCTCAGCTATACAGAAGTCAAGAACCTTTTGATGGATACTGCCGACCCCGCTGCTGCTCTCTCAGGCCGGTGTGTAAGCGGCGGCAGATTGAATCTCGGTGCTGCTATAATGGAACTTGCAGCTGATGATGACCCGCCCACGCCGGACCCGGCCCAGTGGGCTTCATGGGGTCAGCCCAAGGCAACAGGTCTTCATACCATCGCCATGGAAGCTAAAAAGGCTGAGGACAAAGGTAGCGTTGAATATCACTTTGAATGCGTTACTAATTCGAACTTTAACAGTGGCTGGCAGAGCGGTACTTTCTATGCTGCTACAGGTCTTTCCCCGGGAACATACACGTTCAGAGTAAGGGATCGAGATGATTCGAATAATATGACGGGGTGGTCTGTGCAGAGGTCGGCTACTATTGGTTCGGCTGCTATCGACCCGTGCTCGCCCTTTCCTGACCCGCCTCAGTGGAGGGTCGACCCGTATGCGTTCCGCCTGACGCCTGTTTGGATTATAATGGAGGCCAGGGCGGCCAGCGACGAAAGCGGTGTTGAGTATCGGTTCGAGGGATTTGAGGGATCCTCACTTATATATAACAGCGACTGGCGGGACAGTGCCTCATTGAATATTTTAGGCGGCCCTTTTACTATCGGTAATGTCTACGAGTTCAAGTTCAGAGTTCGTGATAAATCTGCAAACCAAAACGTCTCGGCCTACTCTTCGACCAAGTCTATGGCGCTGAGGCAGGGACCACGGACACTTCCAGTACCCAGTCATTATCCTACTATACAGTCTGCAATCGATGCGGCTAACCCGGGTGATGTTGTGGTGGTAAGCTCTGGTGTGTACATTGCTAACCCGGGTGATGTTAATCTTATTATGAAACCCGGAATTACCGTTACAAGTACCGACCCGAACAACCCTTCTATCGTGGCCTCTACAATAATTGATTGCCGCGGCCTTACCAGGGGCTTTAATTTCATAAGCGGGGAAGAGCCCAATAGTGTAGTGACAGGCCTGACAATTCGCAACGGTGTCAGTCAAGGTGCAGTCGGCACCCCCGGCGACCCCGGCCAGACCGGCGACCCGAACGACCCGAACAATCCACACATTGATCCCACTCCGGCGGGTGCTGGTGGTGACGGTATGGGCGGTGGTATGATTTTCATCGGGTCAAGCCCGACAATATTGAATTGTGTACTGGATGGCTGTTCCGCCGAGGGCGGAGATGGCGGTGACCCGAACGGTGCCACCGGCAATGCTGCGGGAAGCGGCTATGGCGGCGGCATCTACTGCGACGCTATGAGTAATCCAATCATACGCGGCTGTGAAATTATGGCTTGTTCCACTTCAAGTGGATTCGCTACAGACAACATCACTTTTGGAATGTCTTTCGGCGGCGGAATCTATATAGACCACGGCAGTGGAGCAATAATCCAAGGCTGTACTATAAGTGGTTGTACAGCTTCGGGTACTTATGGGGGCACAGGAAACGGCGGCGGTATATATCATGCTCTTGCGGGCAGTCCGGTGTCAATTATCGATACGAGAGTCATAGGTTCTAATATAGCCAGTGATCGCGGTGGTGGAATCTTTTTTGCCCCGGGCGGCAGCGGCGCGATTTTAACAAATTGTGAAATAGCTTTCAATACCTCTTTCGGTAATGGCGGAGGCATTTATTATCCGGATGGACATACTCTTTCTATCGAAGACGGCAGCCGCATTTACCGTAACACTTGTCTGAATAAAGGCGGCGGCATCTTTGCCGGCGACATTGCCCATGCCGGCGCTACTACGGTCAGTATCTCCGATTCATTGGTCAATGATAATTCGGCGGTATTTGGCGGCGGCATTTATATGGACGAAACACGTCTTTCCATGGTCAACTCCGATTTAAGCCGCAACAATGCCGAACAAGGCGCTGGTATTGATGGCGCTTATTGTGATGTCAACATAGTTGGCTCTACGATAAGCGAGAATGAAGCCGTAACCGGAGCAGGTATCGGCGGCGGCATTCTGCTTTGGAATAGTACCGGCCGGATAATCAATAGCGTCATACAAAACAACATCGCCGAAGGCGCAGCCGGCTTCGCAGCCGGCCTCGGAGGCGCCATGTATTTCAATGGTTTCGATGTCAGCCCCAAGCAGCTTGTAAACTGCCTTATTTCAGGCAACGAAGCGAGTAGAGAAGGTGCAGGCCTGTTTTGTCATTTAGGTGCATGGGCCGAAGTGACAAACTGCACGATAGCTGACAACAGCGTCACCGGCGGCAGCGGAAGCGGAGGCGGTATAACCTGTGCCGAAAGCAGCGCGATTGTCCAGTTAAAAAACAGTATTGTCTATAACAATAGTGCTCCAGATGGGCCTCAGATTGCAGCCGGACGAGTGACCGGTTCGATTATCGAGCCGCATGCCGCTGTTATTGTGGACTATAGCGACGTACAGGGCGGTGAGGACGGCGTCTTTGAGGAGCTGCCGAATGCCTTTGTAATGTTCGACACAGGCAACTGGGACGAGGACAACCCCTTTGTTTCGACTGGCGGAGAGGAGCTCACATATTTTCTGCGGCACGTAGCCACAGGTCAGGCGACTACAAGTAATCTTGTCGATAATGGAATGGGTAATGCGAGCGACCTCGGGCCCGACCTTACGACCAGGATTGATGGTGTCGAAGACACCGGTACGGTCGATATAGGCTACCATTATCCAGCCATGGCTGCTCCCGAGCAGTACTACCAGTTGACTATCCGGGTTGACGGTCATCCGGATTACGATGCCGACGGCGTCTTGAAGGCCCAGGGAGTTGGTTTCGAGCCGTTCTTCGCCCGCAACGAGCCGAACACCATGTTGATAAGACAGGGTGTCGAAGTCAGACTAACGGCTATTGCCGACGATGGCTTCAATGTCTTCCAGTGGACCGGCGCAGACCAGGTGCTCAATACGGGTGACCCGTGTAATATCGTGACTATGAACGCCGACAAGGAGGTGGCGGTGTCTTTTGAGCCGGATGGGGCATTCTACTTGTATACAGAAGTCAGCACTAATAACGGCCGCATAGACTACATAAACAGCAGCAGCCAAAGGGTAGAACATCCGGGCAGAACTTTACACGAAGCCGGCGAGGTTGTTCAACTCTTTGCCGTGCCGAATAATCCTCTGCATATACCACACTGGAGCGGAACTGATGATGATGAAACAGTCGACCTGGAAAACACTGTCACTATGAACGAAACCAGAAACGTAGCTGTTGAATTTCTCACTCCGCGTACTCTGAATGTACCCGGTGAATACACGAATATTCAGACCGCAATCGACGATGCTGAAGACGGCGATATCATAATAATCGCACCGGGAAGCTATATGCTCGATGATGCGTATTACTACCCGCCGATAAATAAGCAAATCACAATAAGCAGCTCTGACCCTCAGGACCCCTGCGTTGTGGCAAATACTATTATAAGAAACGCACTTCAAATCGTGGATGTAGGTCGGACGTGTGTCATTGACGGACTTACCTTTGATAACTGGCATATATT
>CAZFHM010000006.1:0-27795 GCA_964518825.1 uncultured Pirellulales bacterium | reverse complement strand
GTCCCGAAAAAAACTAAAAAAACCCTTGAATTCAAACACAGCCGCTCTGTGGCTAATATATTTTTCCCTCTGTGGCAGTTTCTATGCCCTATGATGATGCGGCTCGTCCGCCGAGTCCTTATCTTCCTCCACGAAAAGGTCCTCAGCTACAAACTCTCTCAGCTTCGCTTCAACCACATCTTTCATAGTAAACTCGGTCAGCTTGCACTGCGCGCACATACCACGAAAGGCCACTATCACCTTACTGCCCTCAACGTCAATCAGCTCGATATTGCCCCCGTGCGCCCTTAATGCAGGCCGAATCTGCTCGTTTATCGTCTGCTGTATCAACTGCATCTTCTCGATATTCCGCAGGTCGCGGCTGTGATGTTTCGCCGGCTCCCGCGGCTCTTTAATCTTATCGCCCTGTATCCTTTCGATTATCTTTTCAATCTCCCCTTTGCATCCTCCGCATCCGCCTCCCGCCTTGCAGTAATTCGTGACCTCCTCGACCGTCCGCAAATCATTTTCAATTATTACCCGCTCAATCTCTTTATCCGTCACACCGAAGCAGTTACAGACAACCTTTCCTTCAAGCTCATGCTTTTTTGTTCCTCCGCCGCGATAATTCTCTATCGCCGCTTCGAGCGCTTCTCGCCCCATTACCGAACAGTGCATCTTCTGCTCCGGCAGTCCGCCTAAGTACTCGGCGATGTCTTTATTGGTGACCTTCGCAGCCTCTTCGATTGTCATCCCCTTTATGATTTCGGTAAGAACCGAAGACGTTGCAATCGCGCTTGCGCATCCGAACGTCTTGAACTTCGCTTCTTTTATCCTGCCGTTCTCATCGAGCTTGAACGTCAGCTTCAGCGCATCGCCGCACGCAAGCGAACCTACCTCACCCACACCGTCGGGATTTTCAATCTCACCGACGTTTCGCGGGTTAAAGAAATGGTCCTTGACCTTATCCGTATATTCCCACATCGTTCCTTACCTCATCACGATGTCATTCCTGCGAAAGCAGAAATCTATATTGTTTAGCCGCGGCCGGCACGGCCGCGTTACTTTTGACTTTTCTCCAAAGCCGCTTCGAAATCGTTTATTATATCATCAATATGCTCAGTGCCCACAGAAACCCTTATATAATCTTCAGTCACACCAGCCGCTAATTGCTCTTCCTCGCTTAACTGCTGGTGCGTCGTACTCGCCGGATGTATCACCAAAGTCTTGCTGTCCAGAACGTTCGCCAGATGGCTGCATAGTTTGACGCTGTTAATAAACTTAACGCCCGCTTCTTTTCCTCCTTTGATACCGAACCCCAGAATTGCCCCCTGCCCCTTCGGCAGGTACTTCACTGCTAATTTATAATTAGGATGAGATTTCAATCCCGGATAATTCACCCACTCGACCGCCTTATGCCCTTCCAGCCATTTTGCAAGCGCAAGCGCGTTGCTGCAGTGACGAGGCACACGCAGATGTATCGTCTCCAGACCCTGCAAAAACAAAAATGCGTTGAAAGGCGACATGCACGCGCCCATATCCCGCAGAAACTGCACTCGCGCCTTGATAATATACGCTAAGTTGCCGAAGCTCTCGACGTATTTTACCCCGTGATAACTCGCATCCGGCTCGGTCAGCTCCGGGTATTTTCCGTTGGTCCAGTCGAACCTGCCCGAATCGATTACTATTCCACCGATACTCGTTCCATGCCCGCCGATTATCTTGGTACAGCTATGCAACACAATATCAATCCCATAATCGATTGGCCGAAACAGCACCGGCGAAGCAACCGTATTATCGCAGAACAAAGGAATTCCGTTATCGTGAGCAATCTTCGCAATCTCTTCATACTCTAATATGTCGTTCTTCGGATTACCTATCGTCTCGATATAAATCAGCCGGGTATTCTTCTTAATCGCTTTTGCAAAATTACCCGGCTCCTTCGGGTCAACAAACGTCGTCTCAATCCCCAGCTTAGGGAACGTCTGGCTGAACAGCGTCACCGTCCCGCCGTAAAGCGAGTTCGAGCTGACGATATGCTCACCCGTTCGGCAGATATTCAAAATCCCGCTCGTTATCGCCGCCATACCCGAAGCGAACGCCAGCCCGCCGACGCCGCCTTCCATCGCCGCCAGCCTTTTCTCCAGTACGTCCGTCGTCGGATTCATCAGCCGCGTATAAATATTGCCGAATTCCTTCAGCGCAAACAAATTGCCCGCGTGCTCGGTGTCCCTGAATAAATAGCTCGTAGTCTGGTATATCGGCACCGCCCTGCTCAGCGTGTCCGAATCCACCTGCTGACCGCCGTGCAGCGCCAACGTCTCGAGTTTGTAATTTTCACCTGCCATAAGCCCTTACCTTTTCAATCCGATGGTAATATCTCAACCATCCTGTCCAGCGATTTCCGCGCCCTGATTCTTATTTCCTCTTCAACCACAATCCGCTCTTTCAATTCTTCCAGAGATGCAATCACCTTATCAATCGTTATCTTCTTCATATTCGGACATATCGCCCGCTCCGTCGCCGGTATATACTCAGCGTCTGGATTTTCCTTCTTAAGGGCGTGTATAATTCCCTTTTCCGTCCCGACTATATACCGCTTCGCTGAATTCTTTTTTACGAACTTGAGCATCTGGCTCGTACTCAGCAGCTCATCACTCATTTTCCTGACCGGCTCGGTGCATTCCGGATGGCTCATCACGATTGCATCAGGCCACTTTTCCTTCGCTTTATTTATATCATCTTCCGTTATACACACGTGCGTAGTGCAATAGCCGGGCCACAGCTCAATATCTCTTCCCGTCCTTTCAGCGACGAATGCGCCCAGGTTCCTGTCCGGCACAAACAATATTTTTTTATCACTCGGCAGCGATTCCACAACCGCCACCGCGTTACTGCTCGTACAGCAGTAATCGCTCTCGGCCTTAACACCAGCCGTGCTGTTCACATAACAAACGACAATCGCATCGGGATACTTACTCTTTAACTGCCGCAACTGCTCGGCCGTTATCATATCCGCCATCGGGCAACCTGCGGTTTTCTCCGGCAGCAGAACCACCTTATCCGGCGACAGTATCGCCGCCGTCTCAGCCATAAACCTCACGCCGCAGAACACTATCACCTCGGCAGCCGTCTTCGACGCCTCGATACTCAGGCCCAGCGAATCGCCGCAAAAATCAGCCAAATCCTGAATCTCGCCCGGCTGATAATTATGCGCAAGAATAACGGCGTTACGTTCCCCTTTAAGCTGTTCTATTTTTTCTAAAAGTCTGTCCAAGGCCCGTCCCTTTTACACCTCACCCCTAAGGAATTATTCACCACGTTTTTTGAAGACCAAATCCCCGCTGTTCATATTGACAACAACCCCCGCCGGCACCGATTCCTTTATCCACACGTTACTGCCGATGACAGAGCCTTTGCCTATCACCACGTCACCTAATATCGTCGCCTCTGCGTAAATCGTTACGTTATCCTCAATCGTAGGATGTCTCTTGCCGCCCTTTATAATCCTGCCTCGCTCATCCTTTGGAAAACTAAGCGCACCCAGCGTCGTGCCCTGGTATATCTTGACGTTATTACCGATTACAGAAGTCTCACCGATGACGACTCCGGTCCCGTGGTCGATAAAGAAATTTTTGCCTATCTTCGCGCCGGGATGAATATCTATCCCCGTCACAGAATGAGCATACTCGCTCATAATTCTCGGCAGCAGCGGCACCTCTTTGGCGTAAAGCTCATGCGCAATGCGATACGTCGCTATCGCAACGATGCACGGATAGCTGATGATAATCTCTTCATAAGACTTCGCAGCCGGGTCGCCGTCGAAAGCAGCCATAACATCGCCCTTGAGCATCTCGCGAATTTCGGGCAGCCTGTTGAGCAGGTGATGCGTCGCATTCTCTGCCATTTTCACACAATCACAACTGTCGCAGCTCTCGAGACGGCATCGGTAACGATAAGCCCTTTCTATCTGTTCCGACAATGCCGTATAGATATGACAGACGATATCTATCACCACATAATGTACATTGTCCTTCGTAACCCGCCTCTTGCCCGTATATCCCGGAAAAAGCAGCTCCATCAGCAGTTCGAGAATATTTAGTATCTCACTGCGCGCAGGCAGATTTGTCGCGTCGATAAAGTTTATCCCGGAGTCGTCCCGGTAGGTCTTAACGATTTCGTCCACCAGCTTTTCAAGCTCTTTATTACTCAGCTCACTTTTGGCCATCGCGGCTCCCGTTCTCTCAGATAGAGGCCACTTCTGTTTCTTCATACATCTCGGTGGAAATATACCTTTCGCCCGTATCGCATATAAACGTCACTATCGTTTTACCTACGCTCTCGGGCCGCTGCGAAACCTGCATCGCGGCCCAGACATTTGCCCCGCCGCTGATGCCCGACATTATCCCCTCTTTGCGAGCCAGCTGCCGGGCCGTCTCTATCGCATCGTCGTTGCCCACCTGAATAATTTCATCAATTATCTTTGTGTTCAGCACGTCCGGAACAAACCCTGCGCCGATTCCCTGAATCTTGTGCGGACCGGCCTTGCCGCCCGAAAGCACAGCCGACGCCGAAGGCTCAACTCCTACCACTCTTACATTCGGTTTCTTCTTCTTCAACATTTCACCGCAGCCGGTTATCGTTCCGCCCGTACCGATACCTGCCACAAGAATATCAACCTTGCCGTCAGTGTCCACCCATATCTCCTGCGCCGTCGTCTCCCGGTGTATCTGCGGATTCGCAGGGTTCTTGAACTGCTGCGGCATAAACGTCTTCGGATATTCTTTCATCAATTCTTCGGCCTTCTTTACGGCGCCGCTCATACCTTCACTGGCAGGCGTCAACACAAGTCTCGCCCCGAACAGTTTCAACAGCTTCCGGCGCTCGACACTCATCGACTCCGGCATCGCCAGCACGAGCTGATAGCCTTTGCACGCGCACACAAACGCCAGCCCGATTCCCGTATTTCCACTCGTCGGTTCGATAATAATCGTATCGCCGTTGACCAGACCTTTCTCCTCAGCCGCCTCAATCATTGATAACGCTATCCGGTCCTTAACACTGCCGCACGGATTCTTCGATTCCAGCTTAACTAAAATCGTCGCCTTATCACTGCCAAGACGATTGAGCTTAATCAGCGGAGTATAGCCGACCGCCGCAGCCATATTCTCGAATATCGCGCTCATAACTCTTCCCTGCCAGCAATTGTAATTTTCAAATCTGGTAATTCAGTGTATCACACCGACTTTTTGTCTTATCTATCAGGTCTTTAAGGGTAATAGAGCCCAACACATCTATCACGGCATGCTGAACCTTCGACCATACTTCACGGGCCACACAATCTGCGGCCCGGGCACAATAGCTGTCATCCTCCACGCACTCAGCCGCCGTTATCGACCCCTCAAGCGCAAGGACCAGCTCATCCAGCCGTATCTGCTCCGGCCCACGCCCCAGCACATATCCACCCTTTGAGCCGCGCACACTATGCACAAATCCGCCGGATTTCAGTATCGCCATCAATTGCTCGAGATACTTGACACTGATAGCCTGCTTCTGCCCGATTACCTTTATTTGTACAGGCCCCTGGCCATAATGTCCAGCAAGCTCAATTGCCGCCCTTATACCATATCTTGTCCGTGTTGAAAGTTTCATATTAAACTCCTACTATTCATACTGGTTTAATATGGTATAGCGCTAAAATAAAAAATTGTGCTGTAAAAACCACTCAAATCCCAAAAAAAACGAAAAACCCGTAAAAAAAGTCGATTCTCGACCGCCGCCCGCCTTTTTTAACCCCGCCGCCGCCCTCAGCCGAATCCCGACCTTTTCTGTCAATATACTTGACACAACCGCCCGGCAAACCTAAAATCAAGGCAATCGACGAGGGGGGGGTAGCTTGGCGGAATAAAGAATGGCCAAAGGTGCTGGTAAAAAAGTTGCGTTTATATCCTCATTCAAACCCAGAAGATGTGGTATCGCAACATTCACATCCGACTTGATAACCAACGTCTCAGCCGCCGCCAAAAACCATTTCGAGCCGCTCGTCGTCGCCATGCGAACCAGTAACGCACAAACATATCGCGAACCGGTAAAGTTCGAGGTTAGACAGGAAGTCAAAAACGATTACGTCTGCGCCGCAGACTACCTGAACTTCAGCCACGTCGATGCAGTCTCGCTGCAGCATGAATTCGGCCTGTTCGGAGGACCAGCCGGCTCGTATATCAACCTGCTCCTGGGACGCCTAAATGCCCCGGTCATCACCACGCTGCACACAGTGCTCGACGACCCGGCGCCGGACTATTACCAGGCCATGGTTGACGTTTGCAACCTCTCCTATCAAATCATCACGATGAACGAACGCGGCGTCCGAATGCTCCGTGATATTTACGGTGTGTCCGATACCAGGATATAAGTTATCCCTCACGGAATACCCGACCTCAGCTTTGTTGACAGCAATTATTATAAGCACAAGTTTGGTATGGAAGGCCGAAAAACCATACTCACCTTCGGCCTGCTCAGCAAAAACAAGGGCATTGACATGATGCTCCACGCCATGCCCGAAATCATCAAGCTTCATCCTTCCGCCCTGTACGTCATACTCGGAATGACTCATCCGTCGGTATTGAAGCACGACGGCGAATCTTACCGATTCAGTCTTCAGCGAATGGTCAAGGAATTAGGCCTGACCGAAAACGTCATCTTCCACAACAGGTTCGTTGACGACGTAGAACTGCACAATTTCCTCTTCGCCGCCGACGTTTACGTCACTCCGTATCTCAACCGCGAACAGCTTACCAGCGGCACTCTCTCATTCGCCGTCGGCACCGGAAAAGCGGTAGTCTCGACACCATACTGGGCCGCTGAGGAGCTGCTCGCCGACGGCCGCGGAATAATTGTCCCGTCCGGCGACCATAAAAAAATGGCCGACGAAATCAACCGAATTCTAAAAGATGAGTCCGTATTTTACTCGCTGAGAAGACGCGCCTATGATTACGGAAGAAGCAGGACCTGGCCCAAAATCGGACAGGCCTATCATAAAATCTTCAACGCAAAGACACTACCCGTTCGGATAACTCAAAGGCCGATAGAGGCTGCCGCATATTCCTCGCTCGATATACACCTGCCCGAGCCTTCACTGGTCCACATGAAGAGACTCACCGACGACACCGGAATGTACCAGCACGCAAAATTCAAAGTTCCCAACCGAAACTTCGGATACACCACCGACGATAACGCCAGGGCGCTCATCGTCATGACAAAATACTACAATCAATACCCCGACCCCGAAGCCCTGAAACTCTTCGATACTTACCTGTCGTTCATAATGTACGCACAGGATAAGGAAGGCCAAGTCAGGAACCTCATGAATTTCGACCGCAGATGGGCCAGGAGCGAACCGCCCCACGATGCCCTCGGACGCTCTCTATGGGCGCTCGGCACAGTTATGGCAAATCCCCCATCTTCGACCTCGACCTACCTGTCTATTGCCAAGGACGCTTTTGACAGAATCGTACCACATATCCCCATGCAGTACATCCGGGCTATGGCCTATTCCATCCTCGGTATGAACGACTACCTCAGGCAGTTCCCGGGCGCCAGCGACATAAAAAGACGCATGGCTGCCGCAGCCGACCAGTTGATTGACCAGTACGAAACATACAACCTGCCCGACTGGCAGTGGTTCGAACATATACTGACTTACGACAACGCCATTCTCCCCCACGCATTGTTCGTAGCCAGCCGAACCCTCGGCGACAAATACCTCCGCGTCGCACAAAAAACCTGCGAATTCCTGCTCGCCCGGACATTTAACGGCAACCATTTCAGCTTCGTCGGATGTCACGGCTGGTACGAAAGAGGTGCCAGAAAAGCCAAGTGGGACCAGCAACCTATCGAAACCGTCGGAACCGTCATGATGTTAGGCGAAGCCTACGAAATAACCAAAAACAAAGAGTACCTGAAATTACAGAGAAAAGCCTTCGACTGGTTCCTCGGCGTCAACGACCTTGCGGTCCCCGTTTACAACTTCAGGACCAAAGGTTGTCACGACGGGCTTACTCCCACCGGCGTCAATCTCAACCAGGGCGCAGAGAGTACCTTGAGTTTCCTGCTGGCCCTGCTGACAATCGTTGAAAGTTACGTTGCCGAAAAAGTGCCCGCGCCGGCCCCTCCCGCGGCGAAGCCTGCAAAAAAAAACGTCGCAATTGAGGAAATAAAAAACGCCCCTCGAAGACAGACCCCGCCTCTTGACCTCGCTAAAGACAACTCCCGGGTTTCCGATAAAAATCTGACTTGAGAAGTCTTGCCGGGATAAACCGACTCAAAAAAATGTCTTAATTGCCTTCTATCAAGTCAGAAGTTGCCTGCGCCGTCCACTGAATGTCGCCTCCAATCCCCGACACCGTTTGACAGCTTATCAACGATACGGTAAGCACCGCCAGCAACAATACTAACAGCAATTTCTTTAACATTATCCGACACTCCTTTTTAGGATAAGACACAATCGGCAAACATAAATTCTGCAAAGTCTCTTGCCTAAGCACCGCCGAGTAAACATAATTATCCGATGCCGAACACATAGACGGTCCAGGCTATATAGAAAATATCGGATAATCGAGACTTTTTTGTGCAATTTATCGCACAAGGGAAACAATCGCATGAAAATTGCAAGCTTCAACGTTAATTCCATCCGGGCAAGACTTCCGATAATAACGCAGTGGATGCAGCAGAATAAGCCGGATGTGCTCTGCCTCCAGGAAACAAAAGTCCAGGACCACGACTTCCCAACCGAATCGTTCAGCAAAATCGGCTACAACTGCGCCTTCAAAGGCCAGAAGTCCTACAACGGCGTCGCTGTCTTTTCACCTCACAAAATTCAGAACCTCTCTTTCGGCCTTGATGACGAGCCAAAAGACGAACCTCGCCTGCTCAGGGCAAAAATCAAAAAACTAAATATTGTAAACACGTATATCCCGCAGGGCTTTGAGCCGGACTCGGACAAGTTCCAGTACAAGCTCCAGTGGTTCGAACGACTGCTGAAGTTCTTCAATGCACACTTCAAGCCGACCGACATGCTCATCTGGCTGGGCGACTTCAACATCGCCCCCGAACCCCGCGACCTCTACGACCCCGACGGCCTGTCCGGCAGCGTCTGCTATCATCCCGACGTACACAAGGCCCTGCAGAATGTTACGAAATGGGGATTCGTTGACCTTTTTCGAAAGTATTGCGACGAATCGGGCCAATACACCTTCTGGGACTACCGTCTGCCTAATTCATTCAAGCGGAACCTCGGCTGGCGACTCGACCACATCTTGGCCACAGAACCAGCCGCCAAAAAATGCTCCGCCTGTTATATAGATAAAAAACCCCGCGCCGAAGAGCGACCAAGCGACCACACACCCATTATCGCTGAATTCGACATCTGAACACAGGCAAGCCAACCATTTGAAGGTAAATTAAGAAAAATAGCTAAGCTACTTGCCGTTTTCTCCAGAGCTTTGCTTGCCATAAGTTTTTTGTGATTCCATAAATTTAATAACTATATCCAAAACCGAAAACTGGCCAAGCAACCAACCTGTTGAGAGTGATACCTCTTCTGCACATCTTTCACCTGTACCGAGATCTATATTGCCGGGATCCACCTTCTCGTGTTCCTTTGCTCGATAAGTTAAGAAATTACGAATCAGCTTTTCTCTTTTCTCAGGTTTCCACTTATGAACAATCTCGTTTCTCAATTTATTCAAGTATTCTATGTTATCCCATATAGAATCATCAGGCATAGGGTGCATTACAAGACAACGAGCAAGCTTTACTTTATTAAAAAAAGAGAGCTTCGCATCTTCCAAAAATTCAGGCTTAAAGCAGTAACTTTCAATTAAAGATGTTAGAAACCGCTCGACAAGCAAATGACCTTTGAGGATCAAAAGATCAACGTCTCGTGTGGTATTTGTGAACGTCTCGAACTCTTTTTTGTGTTCTTGGGCGATTGTTTTAACGTCAAACTTCATTATTTGTTTCGCCCGACTCTGGATTATATGGTTCCGTATAAGATGCCTTCGTGCTATCTCAGCGGATATCCAACCCCACACGCTGGAACATACCAAGCGAAAGCTTACCGATTTTTTTTCTGGCGTCCGAAACCTCCAGCCACCATCATAAAAATGTCGGGGTAAACTCCAAGATGAGGGCTAAGCATAATTGTATTACTTCCCCAATGCGTCTAAGAATTCCTCCAAAGTTACGCCGGCCCTTGCAATAAGACTTCGTAAGGTGCCGCGAGCAACTTCAGGATGATTTGGAACCGACAGCGTTGCTATATGACCTTTTTTTGTCAGGATGATATGACTGCCCTTTTGGCGAGCAACTTCCCAGCCAAGTTTTTCAAAAGCCTTGACAACATCCCTCGGCTTCAAAACCGGCACAGAAGCCATTAAACATTAACCTCCACCTGATGAGTTGCCACGGTCAGAGGCATCCCTTTTTCAGCTCGTACCTCAAGACACTCTTTAATCGCATCTCGAATGTTATCCTCAGCCCCCCGTTCGCTCTTGCCCTGGCTGATACAACCGGGGATAGACGGACATTCGGCAATAAAAATGCCATCTTCGTCACGAAATATAGTGATAATGAACTTCATATTTCCTATTCTCCTTAATTTATAACAATATGGCTATATTACACTTAACGTAACTTTTTGGCAACATAATTCGGCTTGTTTTCTAGGACCCTGCCGGCTATAGCCCATTCCCCAGCTCTCATCATCGCCGAATTCAGACTTTAGTTGAACTTTGCCGGGTTACGACGTAAACTAAGTGGAAGCGAATATGATATCGTCAAAGGGAGGTCTCTCCGAATCCGCTCCCTAAACGTCAGACTTGAAAGGGCCGGAAAATGAACGCCACAAAAAAACAAAACGAAAAACCCAAAAAACGCAAGCCGCTCAGAATTATACTGGTCGTGATAATCGCCCTGCTGGCCCTGCTGGCAATCACGCTGGCGGCAGTAGTCCCTGCGTATATCTCTTCCGACAGCGGCCGCAGGACAATAATTGCAAAAATCAACGAATCCGTCGAAGGAAAAGCAGATTTCGCCTCACTTTCCATGAGCTGGTTCAAAGGCGTCAGGCTGACCGACTTCGCCTGGGACGACGACTTCGGACAGACCTCCGTTAGAATAAAACAGATTAGCACCACGCCCAAATACGGCGCCATCCTCACCGGCAACTTATCTTTCGGCAAAACCGTCGTGGACGAGCCGAGCGTATCCATCGACCTTCGAAAACGTCCCGCTCCTGCAACTGCTGAAAATCCTGCCAAGGAAAAAACCGCCGCCGCCCCGCAACTGCCCGTAAGCAGAATCGACCTTCACATAAATAACGGCGACGTCAAAGTCACAGACACCAAATCGAACACCATACATCTTACCGACATCGATTCCAGCGTCAACTTTAAAGGCCCCGACCGGATGAACACCTTTGCCGCTGACATGCTACTGGCCGATTCCGGCACAGCCACCGCCGTTCACGCCGAAGGAATCGTCAACCCGACAAAAATCAGCGGCGACCTCGCCGTCGAAGTAAACGAGCTGCAACTAAGCATGTTAGCGCCCCTGTTCGACCTGGCCGATATCCAGCTCGACGCCAAAGGCACGCTCACTGCAAATATCAAAACCAAATTCAAAAACTCTAAGCTGCAAAACCTCTCCGGAACCGCAACCGGCACAAATCTCGACGTAGGCGGTCCCGCAGTCAAAGGCGACAGGTTCAAAACCTCCACACTCAATTTCGATGTACAGATGGCGCAGCAGGACGACTTAATCAACGTCGATAAACTTACACTGGTTACTGACTGGGCAAAAGTTGATGCCGCCGGCAAAATCCCCACCGACCTCAAATCACTTTCACAGTTCATAGAGTCCAAAGCCGATTACGACCTCAAAGCCGCCGTCGATATCGACCTGCCCGCCGTCGCAAACCAGATGCCCAATACCCTCAAGCTCGAACCCGGCACGACAATAACCTCCGGCAAACTCTCCGGAAATATCACCCGCGCAACCCAGCTCGACAAGGCACAAATCGCCGCCGACTTCAGAATCACCGACCTGGCCGGACTCGTCAACCAGCAACGTGTCGCTCTATCAGAGCCTATCGAGGCCCAGGCGCTCATCAGCTCAGACAAATCCACCGTCAACTTCGAAAAGCTCCAGATCAGCTCTTCTTTCGCTCAAGTAAAATGCACCGGAACCGACAAACTCCTCGCCTACGAGGCAAATGCCGACCTGCAAAAACTCCAGTCTGAGCTCGGCTCGTTTCTCAAACTCGGCGGATACAAAACCGCAGGCCTCGTTGCCAGCACCGGAAAAATCACAGCAATCGACGACACCATCAATCTCGCCGGCAATTCAACCGTTCAGAATCTACACCTGACCACACCCGACGGACAAACCGCCTTCGAACCACAGGCTGATATCGCTATGGACCTCGATATAAACCGAAAAACAAGTGACATAACAATCAAAAATCTCGACTGTACCGCCGACTTCGGAAAAGTCAGCATCGAAGGCGGATTTCTTCCCGCACAGAAAAAATCAGCCAAGCCGCTTTCCCTGCCAATTACCGCCGAACTTGACCTCGCCAAGACAAGGCCGTTCGCTATGCTTAGCTCCGCCTATCCGAAGAAACTCTCGCTTTCCGGCATCGCAACTTCGAAGCTCCGTATATCAATCGACGAGAAAACCACCAAAATTGTCACCGACTGGACACAAATACAGGATTTCGCCTACGGCACATCTGCAACAGAACAAGTCGTACTCGGCCTGCTCACCGCAAAACTTGACGCAACCATCGGACCCGAAAAAACCGCCGTCAAGTTCGACCTCACAAACCCGAAAATCAAGGCAAAGGGCGACTTCAATCTCGACACTGTCAAACAACAGAAAACTATGACCGCAAAAGCCGACTGCGATTACGACTGGAAATTCGTCAGCGCAATGCTCTCGGCCTTTATGCCCAGCGACCTCGCAATTGAAGGACAGAACAAAACAACTGTCGAATTCACCACTTCCTATCCCGCCGATAAACCCGACCAGCTCCTGGCGAACCTCAACACCAAACCAATCAAGGTCGCTTTCGACAAAGCCGAATATCGCGGCTTCACCGCTACGGAGCCTTCTCAAATCGCAGTACAATTCAACAAAGGCCTTCTTGAAATCCCGAAGTTTTCCATGAAGGTAAACGAAGGAACTTTAACTTTTGCAGCAAAAGCCGATTTCACAAAAACTCCGACCCTGCTCACCATTCCCGAACCGCTCAAAATCCTCGACAAAGTCAAAGTCGACGAAAGAGTCTCCATAAAACTCCTGCAGTATTTAAATCCTATTTTCAAAGACGTCGACCGCTTCAGCGGAATCGCCAGCTTCTCTGCCCAAACACTCGCTATCCCGCTCAAAGGGGCGAGTCCAAAAGATTTACTGCTCGACGGAAACTTCTTCGTCAAAGACATGCGCCTGGCCTCCGGATTCTTCGACCTTATCACCAAAATCAGGCCCGGCTCCACTTCCGGCCAAATGGAAATCCTGCCCACACGCATAACCGCAAAAGACGGCTTAGTCAGATACGACAATATGCAGCTCGACGCAGGTAATAATCCTTTCAATTTCGTCGGACGAATCGACCTTATGACACGCAGTATCGAAGGTTCGAAAGTCATCACACCATACACAACCGGCAGAACCATAAAAGTCGGCGAGGAAAACACGCCCGGCAGAATCACTATTCCTTTCAAAGGCACTTATGACAAACCTCAGCTCGATATAGGCAAGACCCTGCAGGAAAACCTGGGAAACATCCTGGAAAATGCCCTGAAAGATGGAAAGATAGACCTCGGTGATATACTTCAAAACCCTTAATCCGTTCTTGCCGATAATACGTAAATGCAGGGTCTGAATGACCTGTGTTTAAGAAGGAATAGATAATGTTTAACAAGCTTCTTTCAACTCCGACCGCGCAATTCGTCCCCAACCAGCCCCAAATTATTGACCAAATCGCCAAAGCCCGGCAGCAAGCCCTCGCCAAATACAACCTCAGACAACTACTAACTACAGAAAAAAATGATTATTGATTAAGGATTGTCGATTAATAAATTAACTACTAAAGACTGAACGAAACTGCGGAGTTAAAAGATTATAAAAAATTGGAGGCTGAACATAGTTTGGTTTAGTTATAAAAACTCATCGCCGCAGGCGATTCCACAATTTTGCATTTTGATTTTAAACTTTTAGATTTTCTTCTGCTGCCTTCCCTGCCCGGATAAAACCTATTATAGCTAACACCCCGAATACTAATACAATAGTAAGAGGCAGGAAAATGAAAATCTCGAAAACAAAAAATTCTGAAAAAACCGAGAAAATATCGTAATTGTCCCTGCTCTGTATCTCATATGAAGCTCTTTGGATAAATCCTATCAGCAAAGACCACCAGAATATATTTACCATCGCAAATGAAAGCCAAAACGCAATCTTGCTACTTTTGATTAGATAGTAATACATCAGCCACCACGCCATACAACCGACAATAAGTGGTATCCCGCCTATATTAAAACTGACCAGAGACAATATTAACAATATACTGCTCGGAATAGAAAATAGTATCGCTGCCGCCAGAAATGCTTTCCTGTACTTATCCATAGAATCCCGGCTTAACTAAATCCGCCACTTTCCGCCCAACAACCTACTCCACCACAAATAAAATGTCAACATCCCTCCTTGCCGCGGCGCACCTGTCCCGCGTAGTTTTAGCGAAAACGGAATCCGCGGTTTCAAAAAATCGTTAATAAATAAAATCTCTCTGCGTTCTCAGCGCACTCTGCAGTTAAATTATTTCGTGTAATTTGTGTAATTCGCTGTTAATTTAATCTGCGAAAATCCGTGTTAATCTGTGGTTAAATCTTTTTATCTCTGTGGTCTCTGTGTCCTCTGTGGCTATATAAATTTCTTTTTCTCTGTGGCTACCCGAGCTGAAAGTTTTCTGCGCCGACCAGCAGCTTCATCTTCTTGCAGAAATCCACGTCCGGATTGACCCGCAGACTCTTATCGGCTACGGCTGAAACCCTGCCCTTGTCGGTATTGAGCGCAATATAAACCGCACTCTTGCCCCTGTGATGCTCACAGATAGTTTTTATCTCCGCTATTTTTTCCTTACTGACATCGCCGGCATTCAATCTGATATGCACCCGCGCCGCCAGTTTTTCCGTCGCTTCGTCGAGTGCTATTAATTCTTCTACGAATATATTCGGTTTCTCTCTTCGCCGATCCACCTTGCCCTTGACAAAAACCACGCTGTCTTCCACAAGCCTTTCTGAAAATCTGTTTAGCGTCTCCGGGAACAGCACCACTTCCGCCTCACCCTGCAAATCTTCGAGGATAAACACCGCCATCTTCGCCCCGGCGTTCCTGCCTCTCTTTGTTGTATGATATCGTATCCGCGTCACCATCCCGCCGATTACAATCTCCTTGTCCTGCGGCAAATCACCGAGCTGCGAGCTGTTACACGTCGAGTACGCATTTATCTTCTCCGCGCAGTGGCTGAGCGGATTACTCGTCACATAGAATCCCAGCACCTCCTTCTCATACGCGAGCATCTGCGCCTCAGGCCACGGGTCCAAAGCCGGCAGTTTTTCATAATCCTTCGAATAATCCGTCTGCTCCGCCGCCTCACCGAAGAAGTTCATCTGCCCGCTGATATTATCAGCCTGCATCGTCGAACCAATCTGCATCGCCTTCTCCAGCCCAGCCATCATCTGGTGCCTATTGCCGCCTAACCGGTCGAACGCTCCTGCCTTTATCAACGCTTCGAGCACCTGTTTATTAGCCGACCGCAGGTCAACGTTCTCGCAGAAATGATAAAGACTCTTGAACTTGCCGCACGCCTGCCTCGCTGCGATTATCTGCTCCACCGCCTTGCCGCCGACCCCTTTTACCGCCGCAAGTCCGAACCGAACCACCGCCTTGCGTTCATCACCGTGCCCCCTGTACAAAGGCGTAAAGTCCACTCCGCTCTCGTTTATATCCGGCGCCAGCACCTCAATCCCCATCCTGCCGCACTCATTGATATAATCGACGACCTTGTCCGTATTGCCCATCTCGTATGTCAGCAGCGCCGCCATAAACTCCACAGGCCAGTGCGCCTTCATATACGCCGTCTGATACGCGATAAACGCATAACGAGTCGAGTGACTCTTATTAAACCCGTACCCCGCAAACCGCTCAATCAGTTCGAATATCTCCTGTGCCTGTCCGGCCCTCAATCCTTTCTGCGTACAGCCTTCGACAAATCTCTCTTTCTCTTTCGCTATAACACGGGCCTTCTTCTTGCTAATCGCCTTAATCAGCGTATACGCCTCACGCAGCGGTATATCACCGAGCCGGTTACATATTCGCATCACCTGCTCTTGATAAATCATTATCCCGTACGTCTCTTCGAGCACCTTTTTCATAATCGGATGCGGCAGCTCCCACTTCGCCCCGTGCTTGCGGTCAACGTAGTCGCCGATTAGAATCATCGGTCCCGGCCGATACAGCGCGTTGGCCGCTATCAAATCCTCAATCCTGTCGGGCTCCATCTTCATCAGAAGGTCCTGCATCCCGCCCGACTCGAACTGGAACACCCCCTTGGTCTGACCGCTGGCGAACAGCTCGAACACCTTCTTGTCTTTAATATCGATTTTCTCAAGGTTGATATCGACCCCGTGCATTTCCTTAACCAGCTTCCGCGCACGCTCGAGCACACTTAAAGTCTTTAGCCCGAGAAAATCCATCTTCAGCAGTCCGACCTTTTCCACAGTCGGCCCTTCGAACTGCGTAATAATTTCATCCGACCCGGCCGCCTTGTACAACGGTACATAATTCTCTAATGGTTCTTCCGCAATCACCACTCCAGCCGCATGCACCGACGCATGCCGCGCAAGCCCTTCCAGCCTTCGGCAAATATCAATCACCTTCCGCGTCTGCCCATTAGTCTCATACGCGCTCTTTAATTCCGGCTCCGTCTCAATCGCCCTGTCCAGCGTAATACCAAGCGTCTCCGGAACCAGCTTCGCTAATCTGTCCGCCTCCGCTAACGGCACACCCAGCACACGGCAGACGTCGCGTATCACCGCTCGCGCCTTCATCGTCCCGAACGTTATAATCTGCGCCACGTGCCCGTATTTCTGCCTGACGTAATCTATCACCCTGCCGCGGCTGTCCTGGCAGATATCGATATCGATATCAGGCATCTCGTTTCGCTGCGGGTCCATGAACCGCTCGAACAGCAAATCATATTCAACCGGGTCAACGTCACACAGACCAAGGCAATACCCGACTAATGTCCCCACCCCGCTGCCCCTTGCCCCGACCGGTATATTGTTCTGATGTGCAAAATTGCAGAAGTCCCACACTATCAAAAAGTAGCTGGCAAACCCCTTCGACTCGATTACCTCCAGCTCCCTGTCCAGCCTCTCTTTTATCGCACCGGCTACCTCGCCGTAAATCTTCTCGGCATTTTCATAGCAAAGTTTCGTCAGGTGCTGTTCCGGCGTCGAGCCGTCCGGCGGATGAAACGCAGGCGCATGCTTGCTCTTGAGGTCCAGCTCCACGTTACACCGCTGAGCTATTGAAAGCGTATTGTCGCACGCCTCGCTAATCTCGGCAAAATCATCTCGCATCTGCCGCGGCGATTTGAGATAAACGTCCGGCGGATAAATCATCCTGTTCGGGTCGTCCGCATTCCTGCCTGTGCTTATACAACACAGACAATTGTGAGCTTCATAATCTTCCGCATCCAGAAAATGCACATCATTCGTTGCGACCAGCCCCAGCCCTAACTTGCGTGCAATATCTATCAGCCCGGCCCTGACTTCGCTCTCATCCGGCTGGTGTTTTTGAATCTCGATAAAATAGCGGTCCGTCCCGAACATCCCGACGTAACTTTCCGCCGCCGCAATCGCCCCATTCTCATCACCACCCGCCAGCCTCGTCGCCACCTCGCCCTTGAGGCACGCACTGGTGCAGATAAGCCCCTCATTGAACTTGGCCAACAACTCTTTATCTATCCTCGGCCGGTAATAAAACCCCTCGAGGTACGCCGCACTTGCCAGCTTCAGTAAATTGCGATACCCCGTATTATTCTCCGCCAGCAGAATCAGGTGATACGCCGCGTCGCTGATACTGCTCTTTGTCCGCTCGAACCTGCTGCCAGGCGCAACGTACGCCTCGATTCCGATGATAGGCTTTATCCCAGCCGACCTGGCCTTGGTATAAAACTCTATCACGCCGAACATATTGCCGTGGTCCGTCAGCGCCACAGAGTCCATCTCAAGCTCACGGCAGCGGCCAAACAGCTTGTCGAACGCGATGGCACCGTCCAGAAGCGAATATTGACTGTGCAAATGCAGGTGTGTAAATCCGTTACCACTCATCGATTTGACCCATCCTTCGGTACTTTTACGCTTTGTATTTGCCATCATACCCAACAGACCTTATAATGTCAAAGCACTTGACGAAAGGATGCAAAAAATGCAGACAAAAGCTTCAACTTTTTCAACTTTCAAATACCTGGCCGTTATTTGCCTTGTCATCTTTGCAGGCTGCGACGGCTCGTCCGAAAAAACGCCCAATCAGCCGAACCAGCCGCATTTCACCGAGATAAAAACCACGGACGCCTACGTACACGCCCCTACCGGCATGCAGTTCCCCGCCGAGGTCGGCGACTTCAAACGCGTCAAAGTCATACAATACGACCAGGCCGCAGACAACATCTCCGCCGAATATGTCCTCGATTACTTCGGATTCAAAATCGCCGAGGTAACAGTCTATATCTACCCCGTCGAAAACGACCCCATCTCAGGCCCAGTCAGCCTCGAAAAACACTACGACGAGCTGCGGGCCCTGCTGTTCAATATATACACCGACGCAAGTAACCTGGAAGACGGCGAAATAAAAATAGGCCAGCCTTTCGGCCCACAGAAAGGCCTGATGTTCAAATTCACACATAAGCCGCCGGAACTGTTCAAGTCCACACTGTGCTATGCGAAACTTTACCTGTTCAAACACGGGCCATGGTTCATCAAATACCGAGTCACAAACCCTGTAAAAGAAGACGTTAAGGTCGAAATCGAGTTCGGAAAGTTTATACATGCCCTGACCTGGCCGCAGCTTTCGTACACCGACCCTAACCAGCCGGACATCATTACACCGATTACGCCGGACAGCAATTTTAATTGAAATAGTCTTGCACGGCCAACCGCCGAAATATATACTGCTAATATAACTTGTTCACAGCCAGGGGAGCTAAAGACCGAAGCAGCACTTCGGACTACAGCTGAGAGGCTTGGCGGGTAAACCCGCCGGCGACCCTGAAAACCTGATCGGGGTAATGCCCGCGTAGGAAGGCTTAACAGTCTTTACAAGCGCTCCTCGTTGCGGGAACGCTTTTTTTATTATAGGATTAATCAGTATTTTTAAAAACAGTGTTAATCAGTGTTAATCCCCCTGTACCGAACCTGGTACAGGGTCCGTGTCTAAAAAAACAGTGTTAGTCAGTGTTAATCTGTGTCTAAAAATGATATCTTGTTAATCCTGTTATCCTGTCAAGGAAATACAAAATGAAAGAAATCCAAATCTCCAGAGCAATTATCGAAAGGTACTTCGCCAATCTCACCGACCACCTCGAAAACGACGTCGTAATCGTCGGCGCAGGCCCCGCAGGCCTCATCGCCGCATATTACCTCGCAAAAGCAAATATAAAAACCATCGTCCTCGAAAAGAAACTGTCAACAGGAGGCGGAACCTGGGGCGGAGCATCAGGCTACAACCAGGTAATCTTCGAAGAAACCGACATCCTCGACGAGCTCGAAGTCTCCTGTCTCAGGCAGGGCAATCTCTACGCCGCTAACTCCGTCGAATTCGCAGCGGCACTGGCATACAAAGCCGCAAAAGCAGGTGCTGAAATCTTCAACCTTATGCAGGTCGAAGATATTATCCTTAAAAAAGAAGCCGTCGAAGGCGTCGTCATTAACGGAACACCGATTTTAATGTCCGGCCTGCACGTCGACCCTTACTGCATCGCGGCAAAATATACCGTCGACGCGACCGGCCACCCTGCAGAGGTCGTCAAAATGCTAAAGGACCGCAAACCCGACATCCTGCCGCGCATCCGTGAAGGCTTTATGGACGTCGACAGCGGCGAGAAAGGCGTCGTCGAAAAGGCAGGCGAAATCTATCCCGGCCTGTTCGTTGCGGGAATGAGCGTCTGCGCCGTTTATAATTTGCCGCGTATGGGGCCTATCTTCGGCGGTATGCTCAAATCCGGAAAATCCGTCGCACAACAAATCGTCAAAAAACTAAAGAAATAACCCCGACGCTGATTGCGCAGATTTTACTGATTATTTAGCTCAAAATTGGAAATTCTGCATTGGATATTCATTTCGCCTCCGGCGAAAAACCCCTTGTCTTTGCCGGAAATTGACAGGATAATTTGTCTAATTGATGAAAGGTATGTGGTCGTCCTCGTCGTTTTGGCTCAATATTTAAAAGAAAGGCTGGATAATCTAACTTGAAAGAAAACGAAATAAATGCCTGCAATGCTTTTATCGAGATTCTCCAGAAGATAAAGGGTGTAGCATACGATATAGTAGATTACCCAGAGGAGAACAATAGAAATACTCAAGATGTCGAGGCTATTTTAGCCCCAAAGTGTGACAATGGCCAATCTCCGAAAATTGCTGTAGAGCATACTATTGTTGAAGCCCACAATAATCAAATGTTATACGTTGACCAATTGCACGATATTGAGAAGGAAATCGGTCAAAGATGCCAAGGTAAGTTGCCGACCGGCTATTGTTTTGCACTAATTCTCCCGCCTCCTCTTATCGTAGGGATGAGCAGAAAAAGCAGAGAGCAATTTGTCAAGGAAATCTCAGATTGGATTCCTGATGCCGCGAGACCTCTAACTACTGACCGCTGGTCCTCATGTTTATACAACGGACACAAAGTGTCGTTATGGTGCGTCGGTTCAAGTTTAGAACTGAATGGAACAATGGGCCTTGTATCGGCGCGGCCGGAAGAAGCTAAGAAGGAACGCGAAGATAGATTCAGAAGGGCCATTGAAGAAAAATTGCCAAAACTTATGAAATATAAAGATAACGGATATAGCACTGCACTTTTGCTGGAAGATATCAGCTTTAGCCACGCTAATCCAAAAGCCGACTGGAAAGATTTAATACCTAATCAATATCATTCAGAATTCCTATCGAAAATAGACTATGTCGTTATATTCATCTCGAATAAAAAGAAGATGATTGTTGGTAGCTTATGGAAGGAAGAATCTCAATTGTACGCAGAAATTCCAGAGAACCGGCGATTCAGTTGCCGTCGATGAAGGTCCGTTGGCGAGTAAACTTACAACAGTCGCTTGTTTTTACCATCACGGAAAACAGAGTAACAATCAGCAAGAAAGCCCCTACAATCTGTGAAATCGGTGTCTAAAGGAAATTATTTACCACGAAGCTCACGAAGCGACACGAAGAAAAATATAAAATAAAACCTCTTTGTTTCTCGGTGCTCTTAGTGTTTAATAAGTCAGTGAAATCCGTGTTAATCCGTGTCTGAAAATACTTTGTGTTTATTCGTGTTCATTCGTGGTTAACACCGAAATGATTTCTTCAACGATTTGTTCGTGGGTCTTGCCGCTGCAATTGACCGTAATCTCCGCAAATCTTTTATATAGCCCCTGCCGCTTCTCATACAGTCCCCTCATAATTCATAATTAGGGACTGTCCCTATTTATCATTTATCCCCCCTGTACCGCGTCTGGTACAGGGTCAGTGTCTAAGAAAATTGGTGTTTATTCTGGCTTGGCCATGCCATAGGCAGTGTTAATTCGTGGTTAACACCAAAATGATTTCTTCAACTATTTCCTCGTGTCTCTTACCGCTGCATTTAATCGTAATCTCGGCGTACTTTTTATACAAAGGCTCGCGTTTCTCATACAGGCCTCTCAGTGTTTGGCCCTTGGCCATCACCACCCCGCGCGTGTACAGATTCGTCACCCGCCTCTCGATTTCCGAAAACGGCAAATCGAGATGGACTATTGTCCCGTCCTGAGCCAGATGCTGCATCGCCTTTTCGCTGTAAACCGCACTGCCGCCGGTCGCGATTACTGCACTTTTAATATCGATACAGATAATATGTGATTCCTCGATTCGGCAAAATTCCTGAAGTCCTTTTTCGTCGATAATCTCCTGCAGCTCTTTTTCTTCGATAGCCTGGATGTAGATATCCGTATCGAGAAAGTACCGACCCAGCGCCTTGGCCAGCAGCACGCCGACCGTGCTCTTGCCCGCACCCGGCATACCTATCAAAACTATATTCGATTTGGTTTTCATACGAGCGACGCCCTGTTTTCATCAAAAACCGGGCCGAGATTAGCTTCTTCAAAAACCTCCAGCAGCGCCGGCCCGCCGTTTTGCTTGGCGTAGTAACGCTCCTGTATGGTAATCGGGACCATCATCAGAAAATCAACCTTGTCTCTGCCGATTTCCAAAGTGTCAAATTTCGGCTTTTCAAACAAAGGCGGAACCAGAAAGGCACACGTCAGCTCGGTCTGTCTTACCGTAACCGGCTCACCTACGCTGATGGTATGAAACCAGTGCATGTATGAATTTTCTTCGAACGGCATTTCCGCCAATAACTTCAAAACGGCAAATATCCGCTCGTAAGGCTCTTTCACGTACGTCAATACTTCAGTGCGGCCTGACGCCCAATCGACGTCATCCGGAACATTCTGCCTCTTATCGCTCATACCCCCGGTAATCAGCGTCCAAAAGGGCCGCTTCCTGCTCGGTTCGAACTGATAAATATCGACGTGGACCTCATGCGTGTTGATTGAGTGCATAACATTATCGCTCATCGTGCCGAAGAATTTTTTATAATGCTTCTCACGCTTCGCCATCCATTCATCATACTTGTCTTCCGGACCGTTTTCTCGCTTGAATAGTCCCATTTTCTGCCTCGCTACTTTTACTACAAATTTCTCTGCGTACTCAGCGGTAAAATTATATCAGTTTTATCGTTTCCGGCCTCTCAAGGCAACCCGCAGGCAGCCTGCTGAGAATCTTCTGTGTAAATTCATTGCCTCCTATCTCATCGGGAAAATGCGAATCAGACCCGTAAATCAATTTAACCCCGGCCCCAAGCGCGATTTCATAAACCTTATACCACTTATCAATATAACCCGCCGGCAGTTTGTCTTTGTCGTGCTCGTTGATTTCCCACAGTATATCATTCCTCGCCGCGACCGGCGCAACATCTCTAAAAATATCCAGCATAGCATCGAAGTGCAAATCAAGCTCCAGCGCCGATATTATCATCCTGCCCGGATGCGCAAGAGCATCGACCTTAACATTGTCGAACACACCGAGCATTGTGCTTCGCCACCGCTCCAGAAGCTCACCGGCGTCCAAACTGTTATCCGCCGCGTGCCTCGGATAATTACCGGGCCCCGGTATATAATGCACGCCCGCCAAACAATAATCAAGGCCGTCCGGCACGTCGCACACCAGCCTGCCGTCACTGTATCCGCCCGCCACGTCGATTTCCGCACCAATCAGCACCCGGCAATTCGTCTTATACTCGGCCGCTTCTTCTCTTATCTTCTGCGGCACCAATGCCTCGTTCGGACTATAAATATGGTCCGCGATACATACAGTTTCGAGTCCAAGCTCATCTGCGCGTCGCAGAATCGCCTCGATACTCATCGTTTCTGCGTGCCCGCAATATACGGTATGTATGTGCAGGTCGTAATTTACCATAACACCTAACCGCGGATTTCACGGATTAACGCGGATTTTCAAAACATAAAAGTATAACATAAAAAGGTTTTCTTTGCAGTCTCCGCGCAGAAAAAAACTGCTGAGCTAAACACTCAGCAGCTTTTTTAATTAAAAATCTTTAGGCAATTTAGATACCGCCGTCAATCACCCAATAATCAGGGTCTGTTACCAGTGGCCGCACCATGGCTCGGCGACACTTACTGATATCGAGATTGGCCTCAGCTTCGGGACTGTAAACTTTACCGCCCCAAGGCCCGGCAATTTCTTTTTTGCCATCAGCAGTTTCTATCAAAAAGGCAAACGGAACTCCATATGCTCTCTGTCCTCTTTCCGGTTCGGGCACAGGCTCACCAACAGCGATGAGACGAACACACTTGATTTCCAGTGTCTGCTCCACTCTTTGCTGTAATTCATCGGCCGGTCGGCCATTGTAAAGAATCCCGGCGGTTGTATAGTCCTTTTCGACCAAAGCCTGGATATATCGACGAACCACCTCAGCGGCAACTTCGGAATCGCTCAAGTCACCCTGGAACAGCCCTGCCCTCGCAGCACGGTCGTCAACTTGTACGGCTTCGGGCACTTCGAACACAAACATCTGTTCATCTATTGGCTCATTATATCCATCATAAATAAAGCGGCTTTCGAGTACATATTTACCCTCTCGTAAAAAATATTCTTCTCGTTGTGTCGCGAGTTTTGTACTCGGATCAACAAGCAATACATAGCGCACTCGAAAAGCCTGTTTCGGCAGTTCATCTAAGGGTGTTGTATCTGTAGCTATGACTCGAACCAGGCCATCTTCAGTAGCATTTTGCTCGATTTCAATATCAAGCTTTCCTTCGAGATGCTCATCGTAGATGGCCTGCACTGCCAGCCTCGGATTCACCAGTTCTATCCTATGCTCAATTTCTCTGCCCGCTCCCGGTTGATCTATAACAACAAATTCCTTCTCAGCAGGACGGTAAAATTTAATAACCCCGTCAACCCAGGTTACAATCCGAAAAGTATCACCCAGTCCTTCTTCGAGTCGCAGTCTTACAGGCTTACCGTTTTCATCGAACTCAATCCACATATCCTGAGGCTCAGCAGCAGGCGGCGATTCGTGATGAAGATGAATCGAACGCATATGCCGATAAGCTTCGACCGTCTGCTCAATGCCTCCGTAAGCTATCGGCACAGTCTTATTGAAAAATATTATTGGCGCGGTCACCGCAAAAATAATCACCGCCGCTGCGGCCAGTTTGATTATTCTGCTTTTCATAATTATTCTCCATCTATTCGGCCCTGCATCAGCCGATTGTGTTTCTTTGGAATCCGCCAGCGCTTTTAGTGCATCGTCGAGGACTTTTTTGTCCATCTCAGCGCTGGTCGTATCACTTAGTGTCTTAATCATTCTTTTTATATCATCTGCCGGTCTCATTATTGCACCTCGCTATTGAGTAGTGACCGCAGTTTATCCAGTCCATATCTGTATCTGGCGCAGCTCGTGCTTGTCGGGACGCCCTGCAGTTTGGCTATTTCCCTAAACTTCATTCGGCCTTTGATATGCAGGACGACTGCTTCCCGCTGTTCGTACGGAACCTTGGCAATCGCCTGCCTCAGTCGCATCAATTCCTCCTGTCCTATCGCATGTTGCTGCGGGCAGTCTGTGTTTGATGAGACAGGGTCCATCGAATCCAGATTTACGGCGGCCTGTCGCGTCCTCGCGCGTATCCTGTCGCGTGCGCGATTACCGACGCTCGTCGCCAGATAGCCCTTCAGGTTCGTCATAAACTGCACCTGCCGAACAGTTCGTGCGAAGGAGACAAAGACGTCGTGCACAACGTCTTCTGCCTCGTACTGTCCGCCGAGAAGGGCCTTTGCAAGCGTAAACAGGTAATCCTTGTATTTCTGATAAACCCGGCGCATCGCATCCGCATCGCCGCGCCTCAATCTCGATACAAGCAGTTTATCTTCAATCATTCACAAGCCGCCTGATTACCATAAAAAAGACGTCCGTCCATATATAATAACGAACACCACGCACACTTTTATATATCTGCACCGGAAAAAATTGAATAAAAAAGACCGGGCTGTAATACGCCCGGCCTCGGTGCATTCGTGCGATTTACATTCAGTTATTAAAATCGAGCAGTTTGTCAGGCCAGTCTTTACTGATGACTTGTTTAAGCTTTCCGTCGGTATCGAGAACGACGATTTCCTTCCTGCGATGAGGCGTATTCGGGTCGGTGCGGATAAAGGGTGACTCTTCACCAACCAGGCAGCTTATTCTGTCGGGACCTTTCCACTGCGGTGCAAGTATCGGAAGGTTACCGCTTCCGAATGATTTGTCTTCGTCAACTAAAACTCTCAAAATGCAGCGGTAGTCTCCAATATCATATATGCCGACGCTGTTGTAGCTGCCGGGCAGGAGAATCTGCCGTGAGTCCTGTGAAAGGGCAAAAAGGTGGCAATTGCCTTCCGCAAAATCAAGGGCTTCACTCGAAAGAAGTTTGCTAATGGTGCCGGTAACTGTGTCGCAACAGAAAACCGTTGGCTCATCTTCGTACGGTCTGCTCGAAGGCAGTGACATCTCGGCCGACGTAAAGAAAATCCTTCCGCTCGCCCCGCACAAAACATTCATCCATGATTTATAAACCACACACGCCAAATCTTCGGTCGAACCCGTCAGGATATATTCTCTGTCTGTGTCGCTTTCGTTTGCATCGACTTTCCTGACAAGAAATCGGGCGTTGGCGTCGATTATGGTTCTCTCAACAAGCAGACCGATGACAAAATCTTCATCGAGGTCTTCACCTTCCGGTTTCAAATAGGCTATTGCCCGGCTGTCGTCCCTGAAATCACTGCCGATTGCTACGGCTGATTCAACCAGCACCGGCGGCGTCCGGCCGTCGCTCGACGCAACATAAAGGTCGAACCCTGCCTCGAATATATCACCGCCGATACGGTCGGCAGCCCAGGAAACGAACTTCAAATCCGGCGAAAACCTCGGATGCCAGAGCATCTGCGAATCACTCGCCAGGATTTTCCTGTCGTTCGGGTCAGCCGTCGGGGCAATTACTATCTGGCAAAATGCAAGCTCTTGCTCTTTTGTTTCTTTAATGAGTTCAGGCCCGATTTTCTCAGCAAGCTGACTGTCGGCGTTTTCAACGAGATACCGCTGCACCCAGGCGACGTGCTCGTTGTTGAAATCATCTTTTCTGTCACAGCCAAAGGAGCTTACACAATGCATTGTGCCGATAGTGGGCAATTCTTCTCCTATAACTTTCTGCGCAAGGACTTTTCGCTTAAGAATTTCAGCGTGTTCTTTGATTAGTTTGACCCGTTCCGGCCGAAACTGCTTCAATGCCTTTTTGAAGTCATCTACCTTCACGATTTTCCCGTAAGCAAAGACCGAACCATCCGGCGAAATCGCCGGCCAGAAAGTAGTCGACTCGTTCGGTTCGACCTGAGTAAGACTGCCCGTGTTGCCGTCTACCAAATACAATGCCCCGACTTTGCTGTAAATCCCGACCGAGCCGTCCTGCGACCACTGAAGCGAATCCTCAGGCACACAACCGACGAAGAAAATTACGGCGGCGTACCATACAACGAGTAACAACGCGACGAGCTTTTTCTTAGTCATTGTATTTCTCCTTCGGATATTCTATGTAACTATCGGTAAACTGGCTCTGCGAATTCGAACCGGACCGCATAACCAGCGGGATTTATACATAGAATTTCTCGCCCGTCAGCCGTTCATAGCCTTCGATGTACTTGGCGCTGGTCTTTTCAATAATATCATCCGGCAGCTCCACACCCGGCCCGGACTTATTGAAACTTATACTTTCGAGGTAATTGCGAACAAACTGCTTATCGAAACTTTCCTGGTCCCTGCCCGGCTCATATTTATCGGCAGGCCAGAATCGCGACGAATCCGGCGTCAGCACCTCATCAATCAGAATCGTCC
>CAZFHM010000005.1:1111-28144 GCA_964518825.1 uncultured Pirellulales bacterium | reverse complement strand
CGACCAGTTGAAGCCCTACCTGGTTGCAAAAGACATTTACAGGGAGAACCTGCGGCTCGAAATCTTCGAAGACAAATTGCTCAGGAAAATAAGAAAGTACGTTATCATTTCCGACCCTAATGATTCTCAGGTCTTTATAGTAGACGTGAAAGAAAATTTGACACCGGGCTTATATGACATAACCGGTTTGGAGGCGCCAGAGGAACAATGAAAAATATAGCAATTACAGTATTGGTGCTCGTTATCGTAACCATCGGCGTGCTGCTGGCGGTGTGTTTTCAGGTCAGAGACACCGAAGCGGCCCTGGTAACCCGCCTTGGAAAACCCGAAAGGACTATTACAAAGGCAGGCCTGAACGTACGATGGCCGGCACCCATTGAACGGGTGCACAAGTTCGATACACGAATGAGAATTTACGAGGCCGCTATCGCTGAAACAACCACAAAGGGCGCGATACCTATTATCATGCACACCTTTGTAATCTGGCAGGTGGAAGACCCCCTGCGGTTCTACAACGCCGTCCAGACGGTGGACCAGGCTGAGAACAAGCTATACAGTCTAATCCAGGATACTCAGAACAAGGTCGTCGGCCAACACGAGTTTTTGGAATTCGTAAATAGTAATCCCGAAAAGACCAGGTTCAACCAAATTGAAGACGAGATGCTCCAGAATCTCGGGGCCGCCGCTTCGCAGAACTACGGAATCAATATAAAGGCCGTCGGCATCAAACAGTTGAAGGTAAACGAGGATACGACCAAGGCTGTGTTCGAAAGAATGAAAGCCGAACGAAATCGAAAGACCGAAGCTATTCTCTCTGAAGGCAATGCCATGGCCACCGCTATTAAAAGTGACGCCGATACCAAAAAACAGAAGCTGCTTGCTGCAGTAGAAGGACGCGCCAAGGCCATCAGAGGCGCCGGTGACGCCGAAGCGGCCAAGTATTATGAACAGCTCAACGAGGACCCTGAATTCGCAATGTTCCTGAGAGAAATCGAGGCCCTGAAGAAAGCCCTCGAAAAAAGAGCAACCATTGTTATCAGCGCCGACAGCGAGCCGTTCAGATTACTAAAAGCAATGCCGGAGCTTGAGCCTAAAAAATAAATTGCTGCAAATTGAGACAACCGGAAATGTTCGAGAAGAAGATTCAGTAAAATTATATGGTTGAGCAGAACGAAAATCAGAATGAGCAGGTAAAGCCGCAAGAGCCGCCTCAGCCGAAAAAGGACCAGTCTTATAAGTTCCTTTCGGATGCGCTCCGCGCCAGTTTCACTCTGCTGAAAATCATAATCGTTGTCCTGCTGGCACTGTTCCTGCTTTCGGGTTTTCAAACCGTCGGCCCGTATGAAAAGGCCCTGGTCCTGACCTTCGGCAAAATAAGCGGAGAAGGGGAAGGCCGAGTCCTTGAGCCCGGCCTGAGATGGGTCTGGCCTTACCCTATCCAGGAGATTGTCAGAATACCGGTCGAGAAGAAAATCAATCTGGCCCTCGAATCACTGTGGTATTACGAGAGGCCCGAAGATAAGCTCAGACCCAATCAGAATTTCGGCCCGACTCTTAATCCGCTGATTGACGGCTACTGCCTTACCCGCGGAGAAATACAGGACACAGACCAGGACCAGAGCGACTACAACATAGTGCATACCAAGTGGCAGCTTACTTATCAGATTACAGACCCGGAGTCATTTTTCAAAAATGCCTACGTTGACTTCGAAGATATAGAAGCAGGCCAGAACTATTCCGACGTTATCGAAGATAATATCACCTCGATGCTTCAGGCCCTGCTTGCCGACGCCGCCGTCAGCACGCTTGTCAATTACACTATAGACGATGTACTGTTCCAGCAAATCGGCAGCATCACCGACCACGTGAAAAGGTCTCTACAGGACAAGCTCAACCAGATACAGAGCGGCATCACAGTGGTTTCGATTCAGCTCGACAGCCAGGTCCCGCCCCGGCAGGTCGCAGATGCTTTCTGGGCTTCGGTGCAGGCCGCCAACATCAAAGAGACTATCATAAAAGATGCCCAGTCTTATTACGATAAATCACTCAACGAAACGGGCGGGCCGGTGGCGACGGGACTGCTGACGGCGATTGAAAATAAAAACGCAGACCCGAAGTACATCGAAAGATTGTGGTCACAACTGGCGGGCCAGGCGCAGGACGTAATAGCACAGGCAGAGGCTTATCGAACAAGGGTCGTTGAAAACACCAAGGCAAACGCGGATTATTTCGGCTCACTGTTGCCGGAATATCGCAAAACTCCAAAATTAGTCGTGCAGAAGATTTGGCAGGACGCGGTGCAGCAGGTGCTCGATGAAGCTGACGAAAAGATAGTTATGCAGCCGACCGGTAATGAAAAAGAAATACGAATCCTTATATCCCGCGACCCGGCCATTAAGCAGCAGGAGGACGAACAGTCACAAAATAAATAGGTCGGCATAATATATACGAAGCACGAGACACTAAAATATGGTTCATCAACATTTTCATTTAAAAGACGATATTGCCACTGATGCGACACGCGGCAAACAGATACGAGTGAGCCTGGCGCTGATTGCCACACTCGCGGGATTTACGCTGCTGGTCAGCAGCTGGGTCGCCAAGCTGAGTTTTCTTTACGGTTCAGACAGTTTCCAGGCGAACGTGCTGGCCATGGCCGGTGCAATCCTGCTGTCGCTACCCGTGCTCTGGCACGCCCTGAAGTGCTTCCTTAAGGGACACTCACACATGGATGAGCTGGCCGCACTGGCTATCATCGCCTGCTTCGCCACGCAGAACTACACGGTCGCCGGAATAGTTGCGTTCTTTATGCTTCTCAGCGAGCTTGTAGAAACTCGTACCGCTCTGGGCGCCCGTGCGTCCATCGAATCGTTAGTGAGACTCACCCCAAAAAAGGCATATCTTCTCGCCGCCGACGGGGCTGAGAAAGACGTCAACGTCAGTGAGCTCAAGGCCGGTGACATTGTTCGTGTTCGTCCCGGCGATAACATCCCCGCCGACGGGGAAGTCACCAGCGGCCTGAGCAGTGTCAACGAGGCGACTATCACCGGCGAATCGCTGCCGGTCGATAAAGTACCAGGCATGCAGGTCTTCGCAGGAACAAACAACCTTACCGGCGTGCTTGATATCAAAGTGACCAAGGCCGGTAAAGACACGACGCTCGGCAAGGTCCAGTCGTTAATCATACAGGCCGAACAGACAAAAATCCCCATAATTACAATCATCGAACGTTATGTTAAGTGGTATGTGCCGACTATTCTGATGATTACTCTGGTATTTTACTTTTTCACTCGGAACATACAGCAGGCCATATCCATACTTATAATATCCTGCCCATGCAGCCTGATTCTCGCCACTCCAAGCGCGATGGTCGCGGCTATCAGTTCATCGGCAAGGCTCGGGATTCTTGTCAAGAACATCGCCGACCTGGAAATCGCCGGCCGAATGACCGCCATGGTCTTCGATAAAACCGGCACCCTGACGACCGGCCGACTCTATGTAACCAAACTGACCCCCGCTGAAGATATCGAGCCTGCCGAGCTTCTTTCCGCTGCGGCCACGGCCGAACAGATGAGTAAGCACCCCGCCGCGCGTGCACTGCTGCAGGTCGCCAGAGAAGCGAATCTCACTTTGCCCCAGACGGAAAACTTCAGGGAGGCACCCGGTAAAGGCGTCACCGCAACCGTCAATTCAGAACAAATTATTGTCGGCCGAGATACATTCCTGCAGGAAAACAACGTCGATGTAAAAAATGTTTCCGACCCCGCCCTGCATGAAGAGCAGGGTTTCAGCACCCTGTACGTCGCCAGAAATTCGAAGTGCATCGGCTGGATAGGTCTGCAGGACAAGACTCGTCCGGAGGCTCAGCAGGCTGTAAAGGAGCTGTTCGACGCCGGCATCAAGCGCATTACCATGCTCACCGGTGACCGCAATGAGGTCGCCAATCGTGTAGCGGGCGAGCTCGGCTGCACCGATTTTAAGGCGCACTGCCTGCCGCAGGATAAGCTGGCCATCGTCGAAAAAATCAAAAGCGACGGATATACCGTCGTCGTGGTCGGGGACGGTATAAACGACGCACCGGCCCTTGCCGCGGGAGACCTCGGCATCGCCATGGGTGCAGCCGGCAGTGACGTCGCGATTAACTCAGCTTCCATCGCCCTTATGAGCGACGACCTGAGACGACTGCCGTTTCTGGTTAAGCTGTCCCGAAGCACCAGAAGGGTAATCTACGAAAACATCGCCTTCGGCATATCGTTCATAGTCCTTGGTATATCGTTCTCATTTTTGATTCTACCGACCATAGCAGCCGTATTACATTTTGTAAGTTCGCTGTTTGTCGTCTTTAATAGTGCCCGGCTGGTGCGCTACGGAGAAGAACTCGAGCATACACCGGTACACTGAATCGCCGCAGCGGCAGCATCGCGAAACGTGAAATTATATGACCCAGAATAACGAATATGCAGTTGAGACTTTTTCGCTGACCAAGGTCTTCTCCGACTTGTGGGGCAGGACAAAGGTCTATGCCGTCAACGACCTCAACCTCCGAGTTCACCACAATGAGGTATTCGGATTGTTAGGCCCGAACGGTTCCGGCAAAACCACAACTATCAAAGTCCTGCTGGGCTTACTGCATCCGACTAAAGGAAAAACGCTCGTACTCGGCGGCGACGCCACCGACCCGAAAATCAGCGCCCGTATCGGCTTCCTGCCGGAAGAGTCATATCTTTACAAATACCTGACCGCGCGTGAGACGCTCGATTTTTACGGCCGATTGTTTTCACTGCCTCGGCAGGTACGCAAGGCCCGAATCGAAGCCCTGCTCGAAATGGTCGGACTAAAAGCGGTCGCTAATCGACAGGTAGGAACCTTTTCAAAGGGAATGGCCAGAAGAATCGGCCTGGCACAGGCGCTTATTAACGACCCCGACCTGCTGATTCTCGATGAGCCGACGACGGGCCTGGACCCCATCGGCACGAGACAAATCAAGGACCTCATCCTCGAACTTGCCAAAAGGGGAAAGACCGTTCTGCTCTGCAGCCACCTGCTGGCCGACGTTGAGGATATCTGCGACCGTATCTCTATTCTTTACGGCGGCCGAATCCAGGCTGAAGGACAAGTCAGACAACTTTTGCAGCAAACTAACAAGACACAAATCACCTCGCAGACACTCAGCAGCCGGACCATTGAAAACATCAGGAAACTGATTGAGGCTGAGCACGCCGATTTCGAAGTCACCTCGCCAATGGAGAAACTGGAGACATTCTTTATAAGAACGGTAACTGAGGCCCAGGCCGGTGCCGTCCCAACCAGCGGCGCCGTCAGCACTACGATGATAGGTGATTTCCTTGCCGCCGAAGCAGCGCAGAAAAGCATACTCGATAAGCTCGTCACTGCGGACGTCAGTGACAAGCCCGGGCCGGCCGTCGAAACACAAAAGCCGGCCGAGGTCGAAACATCCGCCGTCGAACCGGACAAGGGACTGCTCGACAAGCTGGCCTCGGAACCGGAATTATCACAGCCCGTCAAGACTACCGAACCTGCCGAGACGAAACAGGCCGATACACGCAAGGTCCGCGATGACGTGCTCGAACAACTGACAGGTTCGCAGGACAAAACAGAAAAACAAGACCAGAGCGACACCGACCGGGGGGAACAGCCCGATGCGTAGTATCTGGGCGGTCGCCCGAAACACAATACGCCAGGCCCTTCGAATGAAAATCGCAGCGGCCTTCATTGTGCTTCTAATCATCCTTATTCCGGTCATGGGACTGGGCATTACGGGTGACGGCACAATCAAAGGCAAGCTACAGAGTTTCGTCACTTACAGTCTGGCCTTGGTGTCTCTGCTGCTTTCGCTGTTGACTATCATCGTCGCCGCTTACAGCCTCGCCGACGATATTAAGCAGCGCCGCATCTACATGGTTCTGACCAAGCCGATTAGTCGTTTCGAGCTGCTTGCGGGAAAACTACTCGGTGTTATTCTGCTCGATTTGATGCTGCTGGTTCCCCTGTCGGCTATCATTTACGGTATAACCATATATATTCCCGTGCACAACAACGCCACAGCTCAGCAAATGCAGACGCTTGACAATGAGTTTTTCACCGCGCGTGCAAGTATAAAGCCCCCCGAGCCGGATGTCACCGCCGAAGTCCGTCAATTGTACGAGAAGCTTAAAGCAGAAAAGCAGCTGCCGGAGGGTGTAAGCTATGTGGATATTATAAACAATCTCACTCAGCTCAAAAAGCTCGAAAAACAAGCCGCCGGCCCCGGCTCAGAAATACGCTGGCAGTTCGACAACATCAGGATAACCGACCCAAATCAGAGTCTTTTTATCAGATACAAATACGATGTCTCTGTTAATCCACTCGACTTAAATATACAGAGCGGCTGGATGGTCGGTGATTTGCGACAGTTGCCTATTATTCCGGAAGGTCGGGGCAGCATATATATTTTTGAAAGAAGAGATTTAATCAGGACCTTTCACGAACTGGAAGTGCCTGCTAATGCCGTGGCTTCGGACGGCCATTTGGAAGTAGCTTTTCTCAACCTGCCCACAAACAACACGGTCGTTATCTTTCCGCCCGGCGAAGGCCTGGAGCTGCTTTATAAGGCCGAGGGTTACACCGCCAATTTCGTCAAAGCCGTTATGATGATATTTTTACGACTTGTTTTCCTTGCGTGTATAGGCATCTTCGCAGCCAGCTTCCTGTCTTTTCCCGTTGCAATTCTGCTTTGCCTGGCGGTGTTATGCATAGCGACTATAAGCGGCTTTATACTCGAATCTTTTGGTTATCTCAGCCGCGAAATCGGCACTATTTACAGGTTTACCGTCGGCCTGATTATTCAGATGATACCGAGATTCGACCAGTACAACCCGTCGACATACCTGGTTCCCGCCAGACTGATTAGCTGGCCTTTCCTGGCCAAACTGGTCGGCCTGATGATATGTTTGCAGTCTTTTGTGATATTTTTACTTTCACTCCTGGTTTTTAAATTCAAAGAAATAGCAAGAATAACCGTTTAACCCGGTATATAAGCAGCCGGGAACTGACTATGCGTACACGTGACATAACAATCTGCCTGACAGCTCTTGCCATCGGCATAACACTGCTTATCACGGCGGGCAACCAGCTCGACTACATAAACGCGCAGCGCAAGCAGATGAACCTGGTCAGGAACGAACCTCTGGAAAATGCGCCGCCTTCGCTTGCTTTCGCCACCGTCGCCATGGGTGCTTTCCGCGGGCTTATCGTCGACATCCTGTGGATTCGCGCCGACCGTCTAAAGCAGGAGGGGCAATTCTTCGACGCACGGCAGCTGGCTGAATGGATTGTTGCACTTCAGCCGAGATTCAGCAAGGTCTGGGCATTCCAGGCGTGGAACATGGCTTACAACCTGTCTGTCGCCATCCCTGCATCCGAACCGGAGCAGCGATGGCGGTGGGTGAAGAACGGCTATGAGCTGCTTCGCGACAAAGGCATCCCGCTCAATCCCACGGACCTCAACCTTTACCGTGAATTAGCTCTTATCTTTCAGCATAAGATGGGCGGCGTAACAGACGACGCACATAAATATTACAAGCTGCAGCTTGCCCAGGCCATGACGCCGTTACTTGGTCCCGCAGATGAACAATACTTCGAAAAACTCGCCGCCGCCCCCAAAAGTCTCGACCAGATTATCGCAGATGCAAATGTCGCCGAGTTTATAAACGCCCTCAAAGCCGCTGACGAAACGTTCGCCGACGATAAAACACTCACAGCCGGCTACCTTGCCCTGCGACAGGAACCAAAAAGATTCAAGCCCGAAGCGTTTGATGTAATAGACCGCTATCGCAATACCGAGACGCTGGAAAAATTCGACATATTCGCCAAGGCCTGGCAACTGCGAAATGTATGGAAGCTCGAACCTGAGCTTATGCAGGAGATAAACAAGACTTACGGCCCCATTGATTTTGACGACCCGAACCATCACCTGCCGATGGACTGGCGGAACCCCGACACGCATGCCATCTACTGGGCTGTCAAGGGACTAAGGATGGCACCTGAAAGGGATGTATTCATCGGCGAGGTCAACACCGACCGTATCGTAAGCCACAGTCTTCAAAACCTTTACCGCCACGGCACTATGTTCATTTACGACATACCCGCAAACGAGCGAATGGATAACGATACAAGGCCCGACCGCAGGCCGCAGCTCACTCGGACCGTTTATCTAAGGCCCGACCTGAGAATGTTTGACTCTTATAACAAAACTCAGCTTGCTATCATCGAAAAATACAAATCGGACAAGGGCCTGCAAGAATCACTACAGACCGGTCATAGAAACTTTCTGAAAAACGCAGTGCTCAATTTCTATCAGGCCGGCCACGAGCAGTACGCCCGCAAAATTTACAGAGAGCTTCAAAAACTCTACCCCGATGAAGATTCCAGGGTCGAGTTCACCGTTTTTCTGCGAAACCGCCTGCGCGAAGAAGTGCAACAGCTCGGTATTACCGATGCCAGGGAAATCATGCTCATGCTCCGCGAGGCTTATTTTTACTACGCCATGCGGGACGACGACGAGGCCTACAGGCGAGAGCAAATAGCCGCCCAGGTTCATAAACAGTACACAACAATGTATAAAGGCGAGGAGCACCGGGTCGACCTGCCGCCTATGAGCAGGCTGAAGTACCTGTCTATTATTGATTTTCTCAGCGATTCGCTTTATCCGGTGTCACTCCGTCAGAGCCTCGCCGCCAGAATTCGGCTCGAAAGGCCCGACCTTGCCGAACAGCTCGAAAATGAGGAGAAGAAAATCCTCGAAGAACAACAGACTTCGGCGAGCTCAGTCGAGCCAAACCAGCAGCAGACTAACCAGCCCTAACTATGCACAGATATGCCCAGCTAACGGAATCTCAGAAACAGGCTGTCCTCCACGTCCACGGCCCTGTGCTCGTAATCGCCGGACCCGGCAGCGGCAAGACCCGCGTCATAACCTATCGCATCGCCGCCCTGATTGATTCTGGAGTCAACCCCCGAAATATCTGTGCCATAACCTTCACCAACAAGGCCGCCCAGGAGATGCGCAACCGCGCCTTTGACCTCGGCGCCTCGGCCGGTGCACATATCAGCACGTTTCATTCACTCTGCGTGCGAATTCTGCGCCGATACGCCGACCGGGCAAACATCAAGCCGAACTTCAGCATCTACAGCGAATCCGAGCAGAGTACAACGATGAAACACGCCGTCAAAGACTGCCGTCTCGAAACGAGCAACTTCCAGCCCGCCCGTATGCGCGAGGCCGTCTCGACCCTGAAGAACAAGCTGATTGAAACCGGCGCTTTCCATGACATGGCCGACGATTTCTTCAGCACCTGCCTTGCGAAAATCTATACGCGTTACCAGCAAATACTATCCGAGAACAACGCCCTTGATTTCGACGACCTTCTGCTGCAAACAGCATTTCTGCTCGAACGAAACGCAGACGTTCGTGACGAACTATCGAACCGTTTCGAGTTTTTGCTTATTGACGAATACCAGGACACAAATCACGCACAGTACCGTATCGCAAAGTCGCTCGCGTCGGGGCACGGCAATATCTGCGCTACAGGCGACCCCGACCAGTCCATCTATCGCTGGCGCGGCGCAGACATATCGAACATACTGGCGTTCGAAAAGGACTGGCCCAATGCACTGGTAGTAAAACTCGAAGAGAATTTTCGCAGTACGCCGCAGATACTTATGGCCGCCGACCGTCTCATCACGGCAAACAAGGGCCGAAAGCTCAAAACACTTGTACCGACAAAAGAGCCCGGCCTGGAACCTGAACTAATCGCCTGCGAGGACGAGGCCGACGAAGCCGACCAGCTCGCCGACAATATAAAAAAACTTACAAATCAAGGCATTTCACCCAAAGATATCGCCGTTTTTTACCGGATAAACGCCGCATCCCGCCCTATCGAAGAAGCCTTTATCGGAAACCAGATTCCCTATCAGATAGTGCGGGGCGTCGAGTTCTACAACCGAAAGGAAATCCGCGATATTCTCGCGTACCTCAAAGTACTGGCCAATCCATCCGATGAAGTTGCCCTGGTTCGCATCATCAATACCCCATCGCGAGGTATTGGAAAGACATCTGTTGACCGGGTACGCGCCTATGCCATGACAAAGGGGATTGGGCTTTACGATGCACTTGAAAACGCTGCGGCTGTCAACAACCTTGGGACAGCGGCCAAAGCCAAAATCGCCGCATTTATAGATATGCTCCGCGAGCTGAAAAAGAAAACACAGGGTCCCGTAGCATCCCTTGTCCAAACAGCCTTTGCCGTCAGCGGCCTCGAAGCCGCCCTCAGGCAACTCGGTGACAAGGATGCGATTGACAACGTCACCGCACTTATCGACGCCGCCGCCATCTACGATAAAAATACCGAAGAGCCGTTATTGCTCGATTACCTCCAGCAAATCTCGCTGTTCAGCGATGCCGACTCATACGACAACACACAGGACCGTGTCGCCCTGATGACACTGCACACCGCCAAGGGACTCGAATTCGATAATGTCTTTATAGTCGGCCTCGAGCAGGGATTGCTGCCCCACGAACGCAGCGCCGAGGATGAAGAAGAGCTCGAAGAAGAACGCAGGCTGTTCTTCGTCGGAATCACCCGCGCAAAGATGCAACTGCATATCAGCTACGCCCGGTACCGAACTTACCGCGGCCAGTTAACTCGCACTATCCCGTCACAATTTCTATTCGAGCTGGGAATCAAGCCGAGCGAAAGTACCGACCATACCAGCGACTACGAACAGAGCGAATATGAATTCGACAACAGCAGTCAGGTAGCACCAGAGTTCTATCCCAATCAGCTCGTTCGGCACCCGAAATTCGGCCTGGGGCGAATAACCAACTTTATCGACCTGGGAGAAAACAGCACCGTGACCGTCAGATTCAACTCTGGAAAGACAAAGACCCTGATGCTAAAATACGCTGATCTCGAAACCGTGGATATTTAACGTCCCGCTTTAGAAGGGAGTCGAAACTTTTGACAATGGAAGGTACTATGCCGGAACGGATTAAACTCTATTATAAGAACGTAACCTCTGATATCATCGGCCCTGAACACGGAATAACCACCAGGCAGCTAAACCAACTGGCCGAAAAAACCATACCGCTGATTGGGCAATTGAACGAACAGCGAAAGCAGGGTAAGACACCCTACCGTGACCTGCCGTACGATGAACAAGCTCCTGTCAAAATCAGGAAACTGGCTGCAGAACTGAAAGACCGCTGCGATAACTTTGTCGTACTTGGCATTGGCGGCTCGGCACTGGGCAATATCGCCCTTCAAACCGCTCTGAATCCTTATATGCACAACCTCGACGATAAACAACGCAAAGGTGCGAGATTGTTTGTTTTTGACAATGTTGACCCCGCCCAATTCGGCTCATTCCTTGAATGGGTATCAGACAAACTCGACAAGACCATATTTAATGTAATCAGCAAATCAGGTGAGACCGCCGAAACCGCCAGCCAGTTCCTGATAATCCGCAACATGCTGTTAGAGAAGCTTGGCCCGGACGGATTTAGGAACCAGACCATCGCGACCACCGATGCGACAGGCGGAACGCTTCGCAAGATAGTCAATGATACAGGCCTTGCCAGTCTTGAAGTGCCGCAGGGAGTGGGTGGTCGCTTCAGCGTTCTCAGTGCCGTCGGGCTACTTAGCGCCGCTATCTGTGGAATCGATATCGACGCGATTCTGGCCGGCGCACGCGATATGGATAAACGCGTAAGCAATACAGACTTCTACAAAAACCCCGCAGCATTCAACGCGGCCATAAATTATCACTATTACAACTGCGGCAAACGCAATTCTGTAATGATGCCGTACTGCTACGCCCTGAAAGATTTTGCCGACTGGTACCGCCAGCTCTGGGCCGAGTCACTCGGAAAGGCAGAAGACCTCGCAGGAAACGTAGTCCACATCGGTCCGACTCCCATCAAGGCACTGGGCACCACCGACCAGCACAGCCAGGTCCAGCTTTACCGGCAGGGCCCGAATGACAAAATCTTCACTTTTCTTGAGGTTGAGAATTTCAGCACCGGGTTAAAAATCGGCCCGTCGCCCGATTCTGCACCGGAACTCGGATACCTCGCCGGAGCTGATTTGGGTAAACTACTCAACAGCGAAAAAATTGCTACAGAATACGCCCTGCTTCAGGACAAACGGCCGTGCCTTACAGTATTATTTGACCGCATCAGCCCATACACTATCGGCCAGTTCATTTATCTTTTCGAGGTCACTACCTCATTTGCCGGAGCATTATTTAATATAAACACTTACGACCAGCCTGCGGTAGAACTCGGCAAGCAGGCAACATTCGCACTGATGGGGCGCAAAGGATTTGAAGAAATGGCCGGGAAAATCCAGCCCTATAAAAAAATCGATGAGAACTACATCGTATAGCTATTTTATTACGGCTTGTTTTTTTCGCCGGTCGCTGTAAAATCCGGCTGTGAGCAAAAGCTTTTATACCCCTTGCGACAAGGAGGAACAAATGAATTATGCAGTTGTGATGGCGGGTGGAACGGGAAAAAGGCTTTGGCCTCTTTCGAGAAAGAATCGTCCCAAGCAGGTGCTTAAACTGCTGGCAGGCCACAATCTGCTCGAACAGTGCATCGAACGTCTCATTCCCATTTTCGACGTAAGAAATATCCTCGTCCTGGCCAATGCCGATTACGTCGACCTGGTCCGCGAGACATCCCCGCAGGTGCCCTACCAGAACGTAATTCCGGAACCTACGGTCCGTGACACAGCCGGAGCTATCGGCCTGGCCGCTACAATCCTGACCAAATTCGACCCCGACGCTACTATGGCTATAGTCACTGCCGACCAAATCATTGAGCCTGCCGAGGTTCTGCAGCAGGCACTGACCGATGGGTTAACGTTTATAAACAACAGTCCCGACACCCTCCTGACTTTCGGAATCAATCCGACTTTTCCCAGTACTCAACTGGGCTATATAAAATGCGGCAGCGGCAAACATATCCGCGACTGCAAAAACTCCGTGCATCCGGTCGAGGCATACAGTGAAAAACCCGACCTCGAGACCGCGCAGAAATATCTGCAGGACGGCGACTACCTCTGGAACTCAGGCATGTTTATATGGAAAGCCAGGACCATACTGGCACATCTTGCCCATCACCTGCCCGAGTCGGCCATGCCTCTTCAGCGAATCAAGGCTGACTGGGACAGTCCGAATCAGGCGACGACGCTACAGGAATGGTTCCCCAAGCTGCCCAAAATCAGTATCGACTTCGCCGTCATGGAAAAAGCCGACGACGTTCATGCCATCAGGCTCGACTGCCGATGGCTGGACATGGGTTCTTTCGCCGCGCTGGCTGACATAATCAGCTCCGACAAAGATAATAACATCGTCATTGCAGGCCACAGCGAATTGCTCGACTGCAGGGATTCCATCTTCGTAACAGAAGACAAAGAGCACCTGATTGCCGCTATCGGTTTGCAAAATATGGTCGTAGCCCACACCCCTGATGCTACTTTAATATGTCATGCCGACGCAACGCAGCGACTCAAGGACTTACTTGCCGTCATCGAAAAAAACACCGGCGACAAATTCCTCTAATACATGGTTGTTTATCTTCCTTCTAATATAGTGCGCGCAATTTCAGCCGCAGCTCCTCTTTTAGCCGTCTGCAAACAACCATCCTTCATCTGCTGCCGTTTTGCATCATCGGCCAGCAGCGGCTCCAGCTCCTCCCAGAGCCATTCGGCACGGTCTTTCGCATCAGGCAAATCATCGACTATTATTGCCGCGCCTTCCTCGACAAGTTTGCCTGCGTTGAGATACTGATGAAGGTCACTATGGTGAGGATAAGGCATACAAATACTCGGCACACCCGCCGCTGCGTATTCTGCGACGCTGACCGCACCGCTTCTGCCGATTACCAAATCCGCCGCGCCCAGCAGGTCCGCCATGTTGTCATAATAGCCAAGAACCGTATGGCTTATAAGGGCCGTCCCGTACGCCGCCTTGACTTTCTTTAAGTGAATATATCCTGCCAGATGCACAATCTGCCACGAATCCGCAAACGCGGCCAGCTCACCCAGCAGCGAGCATATCGCATCGTTTATACTCGCCGAACCGCTCGACGCCCCCGTCACCAGTAATACTTTTTTGCCTCTTTCCAGGCAGAGCTCGGCCAGTGCTTTTTCGGGATTAGGCTCATCGAATTCCTTTCTGAGCGGACATCCGACAACATTGACACGTAACCTGCGCTTAGCGAAATAACCCTTCGTATCTTCGAACTGCACGAATACTTCATCTGCCCAGCGCGCACAAAGTTTGTTAGCTTTGCCTGCAACTATATCCACATTAATAAGCTTTACGGGAATCTTTAACCTGTGTGCTGCACGGCATACCGGCGCCGATACAAACCCGCCGATACCCACAACAACGGCACTGCCGCTTTTGCTTAACTTCGCTTTGGCGATGCCATGGCTTTCGAAGAAGCTGCGAATGAATCTTACAAACCCGACAGGACCAAAGGACAGCTTTTGTGCGTTAAGCTCTGTAAAAGCAAAGTTAGTCTTTGACAGAATCTGTGAGTCAATCGGCCGGTCGCTGCAAAAAAAATGTACCTTTACTCTGCTGTCAAGCCGGGCTATTTTTTCAGCTACCGCCAGGCCCGGGTAGATATGCCCTCCTGTACCCCCGCCGGCAAAGAACACACACTCAGGACTCATTATTGCTCGGTCCCCGTCACCTCTGCGTCAGACTTCTTGGCAATATTCATTAACACCCCCACCGCCGCCGCCGACAGCAGCAAACTCGTGCCGCCTGCGCTTACAAACGGAAGTGGTATGCCCTTGGTCGGCAGGACCACCGTCACCACCGCGATATTAAGCGCCGCCTGAATAGCTATCGCCAGTACGATACCGCTGGCCAGCAACTGTCCGAACGGGTCGCGGCAGCGCACCACCACTATAACGCCGAGCCACACAAAAACAATGAACAACAAAATCACGCTCGCGGTGCCGACAAAACCAAGCTCTTCGCCGATTATTGCAAAGATAAAGTCCGTCGTATCTTCGGGCAGATGCCCATACTTGCATATACCCATCCCCAGACCTTTGCCTAACATCCCGCCCGAACCAAGTGCAATCAGCGACTGGCTCGGCTGATAGTTTATCGAATCGGTCCACTTGTCCGGGTGCAGAAACGCCAGTATGCGCTGCATTCTCTCCGGCGAGCTGAGAATCGCTGCGGTGAAAGCTCCCGCGGCAAACGGCAGCGGAGGCAATATGTAAAGCCACCTGACGCCTGCGATAATCAGCATCAAAAATGAAAGCACGACCACCAGGGCAGCCGTGCCGAAATCTTCAACCAGTATCAACCCGGCAACTAAACCGATAACCAGACAGGCCGGAACAAACCCGCCAAAAAACGACCGAAGCTTTTCACTATATCTCTGGCCAACACCCGCCAGGAAGATGATAAGCACCCACTTGGCAAGCTCCGAAGGTTGAAAGCTGACATGTACCGGTCCGACGGGAATCCTCAGCCAACGTCGCGCATAATTAATCTCTGCCCCGAACCGTGGAATCAGCACAACTATCAGAAGTACCGTGCTCAGCCCCAGCAGATACGTCGCGGGCGATTTGAGAAGTCCTCTCGACATACTCAGACGCCGATAGTCGATGCAGGAAATCACCCACATCACCACGACCGCCACGACAAAAAACAGCGACTGCCGCAGCGACGTGTACTCGTAGAACCGACGCAGCTCTATATCCTGCGTTACGTTGGCGCTGGCCGAAAAGACAAACACCGCGCCGACCGCCATCAGCAGCAGCGCTACCATCGCAATCTGCGACGATATTGAACCGCGTTGTTCGTCTGCTGTTATTCGCATTTAGCCTGCCCGCTGTCCTGAAATAACTCTTCTAAAATCTTTTCGGCTTACAAGCCTTCTCAAGCCCAAAAATTTGTCCGATTATACCGCCTGGCAAGCAAACCGACCAATCCGACGCCGGGGCATACATACACCTGTACCTGACAGGTGAAGAAAACGTCTGAAAAGTAAATACCGCGAAAAGTTTGTCGAAAAAAAACGGCCTTTAGTCCGAGAAAACCCGCAACAAGCCGACTCCAATACATAATACCAAAAAAATTTACTCTTTATACTACCAACAGAGAGGCCTTTTCATGTATAATACACGTAATTGGGGTGATAAGTCGTACTTCTCTGGTCGATAACAGGAATTATGCCAAAGCAACTTCTAACAATTTGCATGCTTACGGCTATAGTCGCTTCAGCACTGGGTGGGGCAAAACAAACCACGTCAGTCACAGGCGCAAGGCAGGCAAAGCGCAAGGCCCTGGTTACCGGCCCGACAGTTTATCTCGATTATGAAGACCAGCAGCAACGCGACAACTCCGTCGCATCGTTCATGTATTTTGTCCCAATGATTTCAACTGTGCTGGTCGAGAGCACAAGCAGCCCGCAAAACTCTCAGAAAGCCAAGATTATCTCATCGCGCAGAACCTCGAACGGCAATGAATTCGAGGTCGTGTGCGATTTCGTAATATGGGGTCGGGGCTATCATGAAAACTATTTCGACGCAGATGATATCATTGCCAAAGACCAGGACTACGTGCCGAAAGGCAAACCGTTGAAAAACATCATCGAGTATATACGCTTCGAAGGCGACGGCCGCGGCAGAGTCGAAGTCAAAGGCACAAAGGCCGACGGAGTTGAGAAGGTTACAAGCGTAAAGGTTATTTTCAATCACGAAGGCAACTTCAGCCCGGTGACAGTCGGCCTGTACAGTATGAAGCCGCAGGATGGACAGTACAAATTCGAAAACCGCTGCGATATTAAAAAAGCCAGGGTCAACGTGCTGAGTTTCGAAGCAAACGAAGACGACCCGCGCATGGATATACAGCTTGCTTCACTGGGCGATGCAAGCTCAAATGAAGGCTTCTACAGCAGACTCAAAGGCAAAATTGCGAACCTGTTCATTCAGCCTGTACGCATAAACCCCCAAGGCAACAAGGCAATGCTGGACTTCGGCTACGCCTTGTATCAGAAGCAAGCCAGCTTCACTTTCCCAAAGGCTGAAAACCTCAAGCTCGCGAAGAACGAGCAGGGGAAAGAGCCCGTTCTTGCCAAGGCCGACGAATCCGATAAGCCAATCCCTGCCAAACCCAACTAATCCGCCGGTATAAATGCGATGGACCGCAAAACTGCCAAAGCACAAGTCGGACGAATCCTCTTAACCGAACCTGAACTTGCCGCGCGCGTCGCAAACCTGGCTGAACAAATCAAAACCGCATACGCCGACACCAGCAAAGTCATCGTCCTGGTGCTGCTCAATGGGGCAAAGCGATTCACAAAAGACCTTTTCGGACTTATCAACGACGAGAAATTCCAGCTCAGGTACCTGACAGTCAACAGCTATAGCGGCTGCAAATCCAATGGAAAAGTCACAACTGGCGACATCGGCAATGTAGCCGGACAGGAAGTGCTGATAACCGACGACATATACGACAGCGGCCTGACTATAAGCGAAGTCCTCAAAAAGGTAAAACAGGCCCAGCCAAATCGAATCAGAACCTGCCTGCTGCTCGAAAAGCAAACCACGCACAAAGAGCACGTCAAGATTGATTTCAAAGCAGCGGTGGTGCCGGACTGTTTCGTAGTCGGGTACGGACTGGATTACGACGGGCAATACCGTGAACTGCCGTTCGTCGCGGAATTGGACCTTGCCGCTCTATAGCCGTCAATCATCAGTATCGAACAGGGTCAAAAGCTCGTCGGGTCTTTCAAGAAGTTTTTTAGCTCCCGCCTGGACTAACTCATCCTCTGTTCTAAAGCCCCACAGCGCGCCGACCGCATACATCCCGGCGGCACTGGCCGTTTGCATGTCCGTGCCGCTGTCACCGACATAAACAAACTGACCCGGCGGTATTCCCATCTGCTCTGCAATCTGAAGGGCCGCGGTCGGGTCCGGTTTTTCCGGAATATTCGGCCTGGCGCCAAGGACTATTTCAAAATCGTAATCGCCAAAAATCTCGTTGACTATTTTGCATGTAAATTCATCGGGCTTATTGGAAAGAACCGCCATGGCCACATCACGATTCTCCAGTTCAGCCAGCATTTGCACTATACCGTCGTACGGCCGACTGTGCCGCCGCCAGCAGCGACCATATTCCGCCTGATTAAGCTCAAGGCATCTGGCGATAGTATCTACATCGCGGTGCGACTCAGGAAGGATACGCTTCACAGCCGTCTCGATACCCTCGCCGACGAAGTATTTATATGCTTCGGCCGGATGTGTGGCAAAACCGAGCTGCCTTAACGCAAAGTTCGCCGAATCTGCGATATCCTGCAGCGTATTCAGCAAAGTCCCGTCAAGGTCGAAAAGAACAGCTTTGAACTTTATTTTCTCATCTGCCATAATATTATAAAGAGGCCGGATTATAATCAGGCCCGGCAACCTAATCAAGAAACGATATCCGTTTATTAACTTTTGGGAACAAAAGATGGGTCCGACAGAGGCAGACAGTAACGGTTTAGCCGACAAAAAATGCCTCCCGTGCGCCGGCGGAGTTGAGCCGCTGAAAGGCGATGCTCTTGGTAAGTTGCTCACTCAGCTCGACAACGGCTGGCAGGTCATTGACGAGCACCATCTCGAGAAGCAGTACAAATTTAAAGACTTTGCCCAGGCCTTACAATTCGTCAACAAGGTGGGACAATTAGCCGCCCAGCAGAGCCACCATCCGGATATATACTTAGCCTGGGGTAAGGTAAAATTAACGGTATGGACGCATAAAATCAAAGGCCTGCACGAAAGCGACTTCATCCTCGCCGCTAAAGCCGACAAGCTATATGTGCCGGGGTAACTGACGGCTGTACTTTACAACGCCGTCGGTAACGGTGACATCGGCTCTATGCTCAGAACTGTGTCACCGTCACCTGATTCGGCGCTGCGCACCGCCGGCAGACAAGGGCAAGGGTCTTGAACAATACCCAACGGTGCGGCTTTGGGTTGAAAAATAAGGAGGAGGGTTTATATCTGATAAGTGACGCAAGCCACTAAAACTCTTGATTTTAATGCTTTTCTCCATAATCGTTACCTCTCTTATGAAACCACTAATATCAGCCTGACCCTTTATAGAAAAGCCTTCTTCCTGCAGGAGTGACAATCTTATGGCACTGCCCATAAAAAAAACTCAACAGCCTCCCCTCAAATCGATGATATAGTGTTAGAAAAGCAGGAAAACTCGCGTACCCAATAGCGGCCTCTTTCGCACGCTTCACGAGTGCAATAAGCCCGCCCCGCCGAGGATTTTCGTGGGTTACTCGGCGTATCCCTTTACGGAAAAGCAAGTTAAATTCTTCGCAAACCTCCTTTACAAGTGCCCGTTGAGATTCGCCAAAACGGGTCCCGGCTCGCAGCCGCCTTTTTCACTTAAAGCAACCACGCTTGAAGCAACATCAGAAAGCTCACAACACCCGATAAAAACCGAGTTTTTGTCTCTTTACAGCACACCCACATAAATTTTCTTGTGCGACCGCTATTTTCCCAAAATACCCTAATCTATCCAAATTAACATTGCCGATACTTCTTTTGTAAAGATGGACCTTTTTGAATGGAGTGTGCCTATGGACACGTTGGTTGAACAGCGGACCGAAACAAGAACTCAAATAAGCTGGCCGGTGAGCGTCTGGCTGCCACAGGCCAATCGCTTCTTCAACGGCTACAGTGCGAACATCAGCAAAACGGGCGTCTACGTCAAGCTACCGATGACCACCCCACTGCGGCAGGGAAATATCGTGGAGGTCAACTTCCCGAGGACAACGACTCTGGCTGAAGAAAAAGGACAGTTCGGCAGGCTCAAACAGGGTCGCGTTGTTCGGATTGACCGCAACACGATGCTCCGGGACGCCAAGGTCGGCGTGGCCATACAGTTTGAGTTTGATTAGTCGCCATACCAGGCCGAGACAAACAACAATCTTTACCCAGCTTTATTGCGGGCAGGGGCACTCAAAGACGTTTGGGGACCCCGGGAAAACTCAAAGGCTGACGAATCGAAAAAGTCGTCAGCCTTCTTTTATTCTATCCCCAGCCAATATCCACCCGCCCTGCTGCCGCCATACTTCTTTGATTGACGAGCCCACATAGCGCCCTTAGACTTAACCCGGCTCAAAGGTGTACCCAGTGAGGATTTATATGGACCGGAAATTACAGTTAGGCGGCAGTTTCAAATGCACGTGCGGCCGGACGCACGAGGTTCCCGTCCGCAGCTTCCGTTATCAGGACGCAGCATTGGACGACGCAGGCGATTGTCTTGCCGATGCTCTGGCAGGACAATCGCCCGGAAAATCCGTCGTAGTCGCTGATACCAGGACATGGCGAATTTGCGGGCAGAAAGCAGCCGAACTGCTCAAGGCTGAATCGCTGATCGTCCCCGACAAATCACAGGCCGGCCCTGTATGCGATGATTCAACCTGCCTGTGGCTAAAGCAGCAAATCAGCCGAATAGCTCCGCAACTGATATTTGCCGTCGGAAGCGGTACTATCAACGACCTGTGCAAGTGGGCCGCTTTTGAAATGAATCTGCCGTACGCAGTAGCCGCCACTGCCGCATCGATGAACGGCTACGCAGCAGCCAACGTCGCCGCAAAGGTTAACGGCGTTAAGCTCGTATTGCGGGCACGAGCGCCCGTCGCCGTGCTTGCCGAATCTGCTGTAATCGAACAGGCGCCCGCTGAGATGACCGCTGCCGGTTTTGCAGATACGTTAGCCAAGTTCCTCAGCAAGGCCGACTGGGTCCTGAACAATCTCCTGTTCGGCGAATACTATTGCAGCTACTGTGCGGACATTCTCGATAACATTCAAGACTCTTACCTCGACAAGCCTGAAAAACTCCGCACCGCCGATAAGCAAACCATTAAGGGCCTGTTCGAGGCGCTCTTCCTGACGGGTATATCAATAACGATGGTCGGCACCAGTACGCCTGCAAGCGGAGGCGAGCATCTCTTAAGCCACGTACTGGACATGACAGCCGATATCAACAATCAGGGACACTCGCTGCACGGGCTGCAGGTCGGGCTCGGCACGATTGTATCCGCTGCGCTGTACGAGAGAATCCTTGCCATTGAGCAACCCACGCTACACGAAATGCCTGAGAACACAGACACCGCCTACTGGCAGAACGAAAAACTAATCGAATCCGTCAAAGAGCAATACACCTCCAAACAGGACTCTATACGAACGGCAGCGGAGAAAATTGCACAACCTCAATTCTGGCAACAGCTCAAAACCGAACTGCAACCCGTCGTAAAAACACCGACTGCTATAAAAAACCTGCTCAGTCGCGCCGGCGCAGCTGCCTGTATAAAGGACCTGGATTTCTCACCCCAGAGAATAAAACAGGCCCTGCTCCACATGCACGAAATCCGAAAGCGATTCACCGTCGTCGACCTTGCCTGGCTGACAGGCGTCCTGCCGGCGGCAGTGGATGGGATTATCGATATGTATTTACTTTAATAAGCCCCCGGCAACCCCCCTGATTCCCCATAGGGTAGCCGTATTACCGTCGCCGTTTCCACCACGCAACCGTCCGGGAAAAACACCGCAATCACGACAGAATCTCCGCCCTTGCGCCACTCGACAAAATCACTACATCCGGCACCAACAGATACTGGTGTGATAATTTGGGCGTAGTCAAATATTGGTTATATTTTATAGGGGCACGATGCGACTTTTCAATCAATTAACCAAGTCATTTGAAGCATTCCTTTGGGCCCCCGAAACATCGCTAAAGTCGGCCGTTCAGATTAACGAATACTTGAACGTTGGCAGAGTAATATGCGGATACTTTGACTGTTTATTCGGACCGCTCTGCCGAGCCAACCCCGTGTCAACCGGAGGATGGGGTAAACAAGCTGAAATATTGTTCCAACGGATGGGTCCTGAATAAGGATACAAGGGTTAGGGTGATATGTCTATGAAAGCACATGGATTCCCACACAGCCGTCACGGCCTGAACATCAAAATCATCATCTTTACACTTATCGTACTCATCGCACCGACTGACATTTCCGCAGCCGGGGTATGCCGCTCTCGCAGGCCTCTGTCAAGCACCAATCTACGCTCAATGGCGAGAATCCACATGGCTACGGCAAATTACTCCGAGGCACAATTCCTCGCCGAGCAGGCCCTGGCTCTTGCCAAAAAGAACAACGCGGACAACGAAGAGCTTGCGTTTTGCCTTATCGACCTGGCGTATCTCTACAACTGCCAGGGAAAGCTCGAATCCGCTTCGGACATGTGCAGGCTCGGACTGAAACTGCAGGAAAACACATATTATAAAAAACACCCCTACCTGGGCTATACACTGCGGACACTGAGTGACATTTACCAGGGCCAGGGAAAATACGAACAGGCAAACGCCGCTCTCGACAGGGCCATTGACATCATGCTTGACAGTCATCTGCCCGACGATAAGGCAATGACACAGTTCTACATCGACCGCGGAGAGCTGTTAGCCGCCCAGGGATATTTCGACCAGGCTGAAAGCTTTTACAACCGGGCCGAAGGGCTGATAAGAGAAGTTTACAAAGAAAATCACCTGTTCAACGCGAACCTTATGCTTAAACAGGCTCAGCTTTATCTGGCCACGGGCCAATACAGCCGGGCCGACCAGCTGGCTGGCAGGGCTCTTGAGATTCAGCAGAGAGTATACGGACAGCAGCACAGCCTGCTCACGCCGACACGGCTGGTCCTGGCCAACAGCGCCATCGCCCAGGGTCGATATGCACAGGCTGAACAACTATTGCAATTAGCCCTTGATTCAATAAAGCAAAAGCAGGGCGAAACTAATCCGCTGGCAGCCGAAGCTCTCAGCGCTCTTGGAATGGTGTACATGGCCAACGGCAAATACACCGAAGCCGAGCAGGCCTGCACGCGTGCCGTCGAGGTGCTCGAAACAAGCGTTGGGCCGGACAGTGACCAGACTGCTATGGCCCTCAATAACCTGGCGAGACTTTACATCCATCAGGGAAAATTGCGCCAGGCCAAACCACTCTGCGACAGGGCCCTGGCTACCCTGCAGGGTATATTTGAGAAGAATCATCCCAGCGTTACCGAGGTCCGCAAGACCATTGCCCAGTTGCAGTATAAGCTCTCCGCTGTAACTGAGCTCGCCAGGGTCGATGCGACCGCTCAAGACAACGTAACAACAAGATAATCCTGCGTGCGCAACCCCAAAAAGAAAAAGCCCTGCACCAAATGGTACAGGGCTTTTTTATCAACTCCAAAAATTAACCTACCGACTATTGGCCGGCACGTGCACTGATGTAAGCGTCAAGGTCAGCGCTATTCGGAGCGTATTTGCTGGTCACCAGAGCGACAGCATCTTCACGCCCGAACCCAAGGTCCTCATTGAGGGTCTTAACGTACTCAGCGGCAGCTTCATCGAAGCCCATAGCAGCCGGATTATCAGCCAGTGCCGTCCTGATTCCGTCCATCATTTCAGGACTAATCGGGCCGACCAGACCGGCTCTTACGGTGCTTGCCCACGCATCAATCTGGGCAGCATCCAGGCTGGCCATCGCATCGGACTGCTGTTTCAGACGGGCACAAGACTCGCAGGGCTGGATATCCGTTGCCAGGTAATCCGCATTGCCCAGTACAACATGAATCTGGTCAAGCGGCAGACCAACTTCGCTGGAGAACCACTGCATCAGAGCCGGGCAGCCGCCCTGCTCGAATTCCGGCTTCTCGAGAGGCTCACCGGTCTCGGTGTATATCGCTGCTGCAGGACCGACGGGCGTTCCCTGTTCTTCACACGGACAAGGAGGACATTCCGGACAATCCTCGCGACTGGCATAATCACCAACTATCACCAGGGCACTGTCGCCTTCTCCATATGCCACCTGACCATTTTGGGTTATACACATAAAGTTGTCAGGCGTAGCCGCCCCGATAGATGCACCTCTGCCCATCACGACAATGTCAGAGCCAAGCTCACCGGCACCGGCATAGACCTTCGTCTGAGCAGAATTCTCTGCGGCTCCAAAGGCCATCGAAGATACCCTGGCCTCGCCGCCAAAACCGCTTGCCACCACGATTTTACCAGGAGCACAAATCACAGTCATAGCATCGTTCTTAACGGCTCCGCATCCGAATGCACCTGAGGATACCTCTGCCTCAGCATTGCCAAGAGCTCCGACGAAAACGTTTCCGACCAGAAATTGTGACATGTCGAACGGCCCCATCATCAGCGTCGGCTCACCACCGTCAAAGAGCACAGGCAAAGACGCAGGCGTAAGCTCGGCCCCGGCCGCAATACCCGTATAAGAGGTATTGAAGGTGCCGCCTGTGGCCATCGAGGTAACGCCGGCCTCGGCTTGCGGACCATAGCAACCCATACCAACGGCCAGTACTGCTACGCCGCCTTCCTTGGAAACGACATGAGTCTCGGCAATAGCTGAAGTCTCTTCACCGTAGCCTTCGGACCTGGCTTCAGAGCTTATCTGAGCGGAAGCGCCGCTTCCACACATGCCGCCCTGACCACCCATAAGGGTGAATTGAGGACCCATCTGGCCATAACCAAACTCGGCTGCCGATACAATAATATCACCGGTAGCACAAACATACGTTTTAGCATCGGTTATCGAGCCGTCTGAGGCTTTTGTTCTTATCTTGGCTTCGCCGCCGTCCAAAGCACCCACTATAACATCACCATAAGTATGGGCATTCAGATAAGCCTCGTTATCATAGCCGTCCTTAGCCTTAGCTTCTATTGAAGCATCGCTGTGGTCACCAAAGGCCAATACCGCAATTCCGTCTTCGGCACACATTTCTACACTGGCACTGTTCAGGAGACCGTCTTCAGCATAAGCTCCTATCGAAGCATCTTTGCTGCCGTAAGAATCTTCGCCGCAAAGCTCACCGGCCTGTACGGTCAGTTGTCCCTCGGTGCAAATCAGGACACCAGCATCATTGCTGTTCCATGCATCATGGGCGTCTGCTTCTATGTAAGCTTCGCCGTGCTCGGCTATAACGTCAACATCGCCGCCGATTTTGTGTCCGATACCACCAAGAGCGACACTGGCAGTGTTATCTATGCCCCATGCCGCCTCGGCGTATATCCCAGCCTCGCAGCCGGCAGCTTTTACCTTAACATTACCAGGCGTATCAATCGCCACACTGGCATTGTTGGTCGAGCCATCGTAAGCGAGTGCTTCTATCCACGCATCGCCATGAATACCAAGCACCTTGACTCCATCACCTGCATTAACCGTCACAGTGGATGTACTGTTGCTGCCGCCTGACAGAATCTCGATATCGCCTTCGTATTCATTCCACGTCTCGGCATAAACGTCGGCCTCGCCGCCGTCTTTACCCATTACCAGAACTTTGCCGGCCGCGTCAATCGCAACACCAGCATTGTTGGCTAATACGCCGTCCACGTTGAAATTCAGGTAATCCGGCACTCTTCCGCATGCCTCGTTCCAGGCTTCGGCGTCAACAGAAGCTTCGCCGCCGTCCTTGCCTATCACAACAACGTCACCATCGGTTGCCGTAATATCAACAGTAGCGGTATTCGTCATATTGCCGAAAACAACGTCTATGTCTAAATCATCATCGCCGTCGGCGTCACTTGTCTTGACAGGTCCGACGTCGTTAATATAAATCTTATTACCGGCCTTGGCCTCTACAACAGCCTGGCCGCGGTCTTCACCCTTGACCTTAACACTTGCGGCGGTGATATCGACACTGGCTGTGTTCTCAATGCCGTCTATCGGCATAATATAATAATCTACATCGGAATCCATATCGTCATCCGTATCGACGACCGGGACCGGTATCAGCTCACCGGCATAATCATAGAGGTCGCCGCGATTTGTAGCCTTGGCCACTATACTGGCTTCGCTGTCAGGTCCGCTGCCGTATCCATCGGCTATCACCTTAACATCTCCGCCGGCGACAATACCTACACTGGCCGTGTTAACATTATACGCGTTCTTAGCCTTGGCTTTTACCTCGGCATCGGCGCCGTCTTTGGCAATGACCTTAACGTCGTCACCGGCGCCAATCGTAATACCAGCTGTGTTGCTGTTGGCATACTCCGCCTCGGCATTCACAGTTGCATCACTGTACTGACCGTAGTCGGAACCGAAAGCCAACACCTTAACATCGTCACCTGCTTCAATTCCAATATTAGCGCTATTGGAAACATCGGCATACTTGGCTATAGCTTCTACTTCAGCCTTGCCGCCGTTTTTAGCCAGCACTTTAACGTCCTCGCCGGCCGTAATATCGATACCAGCCGTGTTGGTTATGCCATACTTCGCCACAGCCGTTACTTCTGCCTGGCTCGGTTGGCCTTCACACAGCGCTATCACCATAACATCGCTGTCGGCTTCGATATCAACCGTAGCCGTATTTTCGCCGCCGTCCTTAGCTATGGCCTCCACTTCAGCTTTGCCGCCGTCTTTGCCTAATACCAGAACGTCACCAGCGTCGTTGTCACTGTCGCCGTCGCTGTCTTCGACTGCAAGAAGAGGCACCTCGTCAATAACGTCTTTAGCGACAATCGTAATCTCTGCGGTATTCGTACCGTCCGGTCCGCCGGCATTCTCAGCCTTGGCCTCTATCGAAGCATGGCTTGCCGTGAAACCGTCTTCGGTCGAATACTGTCCGCCTATACCCAGCACCTTAACAGAGCCGTCCTCGGCGGTGATATTAACACTCGAAGTATTCACAGAATCAAGGGCGTTACCAGTGTACGCCAACACCTTGGCCTCGCCGCCGTCTTTGGCCAGTACCACAGCGTTACCGCCTGCCGTAATATCAACACCGGCGGTATTGCTGTTCGATGCGTTCTCGGCTATGGCCTTTACCGAAGCAACAGCAGGTGTGAAACCGGTTTCCTCAGGATGTGTTTTGACCGGGCCGTGATACCATCCGGGTACGTGGTCTACTTCAACCCATCTCCACCCACCTCCGTATAGGT
>CAZFHM010000005.1:778-1101 GCA_964518825.1 uncultured Pirellulales bacterium | reverse complement strand
TTCACTCTTTACATGAACGTTGCCTCCGGCGTCAATATCAACATTGGCCTCGTTCGATATATCAGCATCACGAGCCTCGGCTATTACCAACGCGCTTGTAGTTTCGCTACCCTGGGTGGGCTCGCCCTGTTTGGCTATGATGTCAACATCGCCCCCGGCGTTAATAACTACATCAGCATGGTTTTCAGAACCACACTGAGCCAAAGCTTCTACAATGGCGCTATCACCGTTCGAACCTGCGCCAATGATTTCCACATCGCCTTCTGACTGAATGTCGACCTTGGCACGGTTTACCGTTGCATCGTGAGCATAGGCAGAAACCG
>CAZFHM010000005.1:0-768 GCA_964518825.1 uncultured Pirellulales bacterium | reverse complement strand
ATCAGATAGACCCCACTCTGTAGCCGTAAACGAAACGCTGCCGCCCTTGATGTTAACATGAGCCTGATTCTCGGCTCCAGGAAGTTTGCCCGAACCGGCTTCAGCCTGAATCGTAACCTGGTCAGGAGCATCCACCTTAACCAAACCGGCTGCTTCTAATGAAATATCTGCATTGTTGTTAACACCGTCGATGGCCGTGGCTAATAGTTCTGTTCCACCCGAACCGGTGTTTGAATTTATCGTCAGGTCGCCGCCTGATTTCAGCTTTATCGAAGCATAGGTATCACCATCAGCAACGCCGTCCGCAGGATTATTATCGAGACCAACAGCCGTGACCTTAATATCCTGATTAATCGTAAGACTGCAGCCTGTATTAATTTCAACCTCGGCAACAGCATCCGAAGCGGTCTCGGCATAAGCACTAATCGGGCCGTAGAACGTTGCGCTGCCTTCCGCCGTAGCTCTCAACGTCTCAACGCCTTCGATAGCTGTCGAGTAGATATCGCCGGCCGCAAGAACAACGTGTCCGCCGTCGGCTTCTATACTACCCGGCCCCGGCCTGTATCCCATAAAACCGGTGTCGCCGTTATCAACAACGCAATCTTCGGGGGTCGGGGCAGAAACATCGACCATGACTTTCCCGTTTTCTCTGCCTATCAACACGCTTTCACCGGCTGCCATTACAACATAGGCGCCCGGCTGGTCGGTGTATATCTTGCCCTTGTTTAAAATGTTTTTGCCGATAAGAGCGAGCGTCTCATCCACATG
>CAZFHM010000004.1:0-28925 GCA_964518825.1 uncultured Pirellulales bacterium | reverse complement strand
TAATCATTTTAATCAGTGAAATCAGTGATTAACGGTTTTAATCAATTTAATCAATTTAATCTGCGTAATCAGTGATTTGATAACTACTGGCGGTTTTTTACATAGACGGGGTGTTAGAAACGATTGACCTTTAAGTTTTGAAAGGAGGTTAGGTCGGGGTAATTATTAGTGAATAGTGATTAGTCAATAGAATTTAGCTTTTTGAGTTTGAAAGTAAATTTGTGGTTTAAGTGAAAACAGGAGACTGATAATGAATACATTAGTAAAAACGACATTAAGTCTGGCTTTGATATTTGCGCTGGGTTCGGCAGCGAGCGGGGCACTACAAATTTCGGTTGGTGAGGACAAAAACCCTCAGGATTTGCAGTACACCTTAGGGCCGAGTGATAACTTGAGTCTGGGCATCTGGACCGACGCCATAATTGAGCCAGGTGTCGGTGAGGGGTTTTGGGCATTGATTGTATCGGTAACAGATGCGACAGTTTCCGGTGGAGTAAGTCTTATCACGGAAGAGTCAGGCATTGCAGTCTATCCGGGTCCTGTCCCAGCAGTAACTCCAGGCCTCGATGGGATTTTTGGGACGGTCGCTCTGGCTACGATACCCAGTATAGCCGCTGATACACTAATATACGATAGTATTGATTTCCACTGCGAATGGCAGCCTAACGATGTTACGGTCACGCTGCTCCATGGCCAAGCGATTGGCGCATGGACAGCAGTGGATTCGGTAGTGATTCGTCAAATTCCCGAGCCAATGACGATGTCTCTGCTTGGGCTGGGCGGTCTGTTGCTTCGCAGGAGGCGTAAATAGGTCACAATCCACAATCACAGCAGGATTTTTGGAGGCAAGCTTAGAAGGCTTGCCTCTTTTTTTTGTTGTAAAACGCGGCAGGATTCCCTTATAATAAACGGGCTCTGCGACTATTAAAGGAGTAGCACTATGAAAATATGGAATCTTATCTTCAATTTTGCCTGTGTACTTCTGCTCGTCACAGTTGGCTGTGACAATGGTAGTATCGTTCCTCGTCCTGTGAAACCGACAGAAGAAGGCTTTCCTGAGGTTATGGTTGGTGTATGGGAACAAAAGAATGAAGAATTTCATAAATGGGGTATAAAGTTCGAGTCTGATGGTTCCATCTCGAAGATTATTCACCCCATGGCAGGGCCGGTAAATATTGCAGAGGGTGGCTCTCATGCGGAAGCGCCTGACGGCAGTTATTACACCTTTGTTATGGGGCCATGCGATGCCAATTATATCCCGAGCACAAACATGCTTAAAGTGAAGATTCTAATAGACTATTTTGCAATAAAAATACCTGTTGGTATTTTAGAAGGCAGAAGTGAGGATTATTTTGAAGGTCCTGTATCCCAGGACGGAAAGACCTGGAAAGCTAACTGGTTAGGTTACGGCTGGGTAGAAGGTGGAAATCCACCACCCATTGAAAAGCTAAAGGAACGTCTTATGCCTATGGTTTTTACAAAAACCGACCTGACTCAAATCCCTGAAAAGAATTAAAACCATCACACATATTAGCTTTATTATGATTGTTAATAGTCGTAATATTTAAATCCTTCGCTGTCAGTGCTAACCCAATCGAGTTTTACAGTTTTTGTGTAAGGCTGATATACCCATCCATGTTCACCGGTAGCGTCGGAGGGAAATAGTTCGTCATCCTTTATCATTAGCAAATCTAATTTGTTGTTGAAGGGATTCTCAGGCAATGCGCTAAGATAGCTCTTACGTGCCATAGTGAGTACGAAAGTTGGATAAGTAGGGTCGTACGATAGATCGTCGTTTGGATAGCCTGGCGGGACCCCGTCGTGCTCGATGGCATATCGCTCGATGGCGGTCCGGAGGATTTGAAGGCTTTCCTTGGCGGCTGACTCTTTGGCTTGCTGGGTATAGTTGCGATATTCGGGGACGATAACGGCAGCAAGAATACCAAGGATAGCAACAACAATCAAAACCTCAACAAGGGTAAAGCCGCCGCTCGTATTTTTAGTCACAGATTTCATTATTCATGGACACTGTTTTTTTGACGCTGATTGCGCAGATTTCTCTGATAAGTTCATCTCAGACACGGATTAACACCGATTAACACTGATTAAATCCGTAATCCTTTATCCTTAATCCTTTTTGGTGTTATCGGCTTAGATGGCGGGGAGCTTTTGTAGGAAAAGTGTTATGGGACGGAAGGGAATTCCGTAAAATTGGCTATCTGCGAAATCTGCGTCTAAATTAGTTGTTTGTGGCTACTATTCGTACCAGCCGGCTTTCCATAGCCAGTGTTCGGCCCAAAAAGCAAAATCCCTGAAATCTACGTAATCATCGTCGTAAAAATCTGTCTGGAGTTCTGCTCCTGCGGTCAGCCATTCCTCGCTAAGAATCCACATCTCGTACAAATTGACCAAACCGTCGGTGTTGAGGTCGCAGGGATTGAACACAAGCTCGTCAGCACCCATATCTACAACGTCGTCGAAAATCCTCTGCTCGCCGTCGATGTCAGCGGTGGACTCGGGCGGCACGGAGTTGTTATCTCCAACATCAGCACAGGGCGAGCCGGGCAGCAGGTGATAATTGCCGACAGTGAAGATATCATCGTTGACATCAGGTGTGCTGTTTGTATCCCAGTAACCGGCATCTACAAAATTAGGGTCAACGTCGATATTTCCACTGCCCCAGTTCAGCATGCAGGCACTATCAACCGTAGCGTTGGCCTGGCCGCCTTGTATGTTGCTGTACGATACTGTCATCTCAGTGCCTATACTTACCGGCCAGACTCTGATGGTATTTATTAACGCAAGTTGGTTTCCGTCCGGAGAGACGTTGTCGCGAACAATGCAGTTTATAACCTGTGGATTGGCTTCTCTGAATGAGCCGATGCCTCCGCCCTCCAAAGCTCTATTGCCGATGACCGTGCAGTTGATATAGGCGGGGTTCGACCAGTAAGAATACAGGCCTCCTCCCCGATGTCCAGCGGTATTTCCTGCAACGATGCAGTTCACCACCAAAGGGTCGCTACTGCCATCCTGGTCCCCCCAGCAGCAGATACCGCCACCGTGCCTGCCGTGGCCTACCGCAGAATTATTAATCATTATACAGTTTGTGACTGTTGGACTGCTTTGATAGCAATATATCGCTCCGCCATAGCCAACTGAGGGAAAGACATTGTTGCTTATAATACAATTGTCTATGGTTGGGTTGCTGTTATAACCACAATATACACCTCCGCCATGGTCCTTCATGTGGTTATCAGTGATGATACATTTTCTAATAGTTGGGCTGCTTCCGTAGCAGTAAATTGCACCATACAAGGTGCCACCGGCATTTGTTATAGTCAGACCCTCAACAACTGAGTTAGGTTCTTCGCCGCTATGAAAATTAAATCCCCTGTGCGGTGTTGCTGTACTGCCGTTACAGTCAATAATAGTTTGAGCAACAATATTAGAATTGTTTGGGTCGATACTTCGCAGCGTGATGGCTTTCCCGTGGAAATCGATATCTCTGTTGCCATTACCAGTGTGTCTTCCCATGGTCAATAGAATAGTCTGGCCGTTATTGGCATCATCGATGGCTTGTTGGATTGTCTCGGCTTTGTCGCCTGTAGTGATATTCCACACAGGCTTGGTTTCAAAAGCACCCATATCAACATATTGCCCCATTTTCCTGGCCTGGCCTTCGTAATCGGTGACGGTTATATCTGAAAAGTTCGGGTCGCCTGCATTTATGCAGGGGCTGTCATAATTCAGACTATAGTCATTAACATCCGGGTCAAGGAAGTGGGGATTAACGGAGATATTTCCGTTTAACCCGGTTTGGTCACCTATAACAGCGTTATAGTTACCGCCTATATTCGCCCAAACGTTGTTGTACCTGACCAGAGGTAAGGCTTGACCTTCATACACGTAGATGCCGTGTGCCTGGCCGTTTGCGGCTATGATATTGTTCTCTATGGTCGAGACGGCATTGCTGACACACTCAATGCCACCACCGGAATACGATGACGCAGTATTACCTACTATGGTATTATGACAGACAGTCGCCCAGGCTCCTCCCACAATCCTGATGCCGGCCCCTGTTTTGTTGGCGATAATAAGGTTGTTTCTTATAGTCGGATTGCTTGTGTAGTAGGTGCCGATGCCGGCGCCGTTGGTGGAGCTGTTCTGTGTGATTAGATTTCGCTCGATGACCGGATTGGACAGGTAATACACGTAGATTCCGCCGCCTCCGAGACCGCCCGCCTGGTTATAACTGATGGTATTGTCAGAAATAGTCGGACTCGATGTATAGGTAACATGAACACCCGCCCCCAGGGCACTGTCGTTTCCGGTAATGAGATTATCCTTAATAAAACCATTCGACCATTGACGAATATGGATTCCGCCTCCGTAAAATTGGGCGTGATTGTTCTCGATTTTATTGGCAGAGATATTAGCATCGCAGTATTGGAAACCTACAATCGCTCCGCCGTCGCCATTGTCATACACGTTAGCGTCGTTGGGGTTGGGGTCTTCAAAACCATGCTCTATCAATGCAGTATTTTCGGTGAATGTGTTTTCGAGGATGAGCGGATGGCTGTGGTCATAGAAGTAGATACCACCTCCCTGGCCCGCGATATTATTGGTGACGATATTTTTCGAAATGGTCGGTGAGGAGCCATTGTAGCAGAGTATCCCACCACCACAACGATTCCACAAATAGCCTTTGAACTCCCAGTAAATCTGCAACCAAGAACCGGTGCCGCCGGTTATGGTAAAGCCGGTCAGGACAGAATCATTTCCCTCACCGGAGCCGAATGTTACCACACTGCCTTTATTGACATCGGAGGGAGCTGAACCGTTGATAACAGTGGCCGCGACGACACATGGGTCGTTAGGGTCAAGGCTGGTTAGGGTTATAGCCCTGCCAAGAAAGTTAATGTTCTCATAATAAGTACACGGGTCTACTATAACCATGTCGCCATGATTGGCGTCGTTGATAGCTGTCTGTATGCTTGAGTAGTCACCCGGACGAACATGCAGCTCGGCTGCCTGGAGATGACCGCAACAAACAACTAAAAGAATTGACCAGAAAAATCTCTTCATCAACCACCGCCCTCGATACTTTCTGTCCTTAAACTATTGATTATACCAAACGAGGCCGTATTTGTCCAGTCTATTTTACATTAAGTATTTATCAAAGCTACACTTGTAGCTATAGCGGCGATTCGGCAATCGCCTGTTTTCCGCCGTTTTTACCGGACTTGTTTACCTGAAACTTATCCTGCTTTAAATACGGGGCGCCGCTGGCTGTGTTTGATTATTTCTGTATGTGGTCTGCGTCCCGCAAGCAGGTTGACAAGCAGAGACAATCAGATAGACTTAAAGCACCCAGGTTTTTGTGCGGGCGTAATTCAGTGGTAGAATGTTGGCTTCCCAAGCCAAATGTCGTGGGTTCGAATCCCATCGCCCGCTTATTTATCTCTGCCAGGCCGGCCCCCGAAGAAAACTCATTCCTCAGCCATGTACGGATAACGAAATTCCCTCGGCGGCAGGAATGTTTCCTTGATGGCCCTTGGCGAGACCCACCTTTCCAGGTTGAGCCAGCTGCCGGCCTTATCGTTCGTTCCCGAAGCCCTTGTTCCGCCGAACGGCTGTTGCGATACAACAGCGCCGGTAGGTTTGTCATTGACGTAGAAATTACCGGCCGCGTGACGCAGGGCGTTCATAGCTTTGACGATGGCGCTGCGGTCTAAGGCAAATATGGAGCCGGTCAGTGCGTAGGGCGATGTCTGGTCGCAAAGCTCCAGGGATTCGTCATACCGGTCCTCAGGGTAAACGTATATTGTCATGACCGGCCCGAATATCTCTTCGACCATCAATTTTGATTTCGGGTCTTTGCTCACAACCACGGTGGGTTCTATAAAGTATCCGGTCGAATCGTCGTAGCCGCCGCCACATATGATTTCGAAGTCCGGCGAACTTTTCGCAAATTCAATGTAGCCGGTAATCGTCTCGAAGGACTTCTGGTCTATAACTGCGCCCATGAAGTTTCTGAAATCGCAGACATCACCCATTTTAATTTGTGCAATCTCATCGGTAAGCCGTTTTTTGAACTGGGGCCAGAAGGTGTCCGGCACATACATTCTCGAAGCGGCGGAGCATTTTTGTCCCTGATACTCAAACGCACCGCGTACAGTTGCGGCTGTCACTGCCTCCACATCCGCACTTGCATGAATAAATATAAAGTTCTTGCCTCCGGTCTCACCTACAATTCGAGGGTAAGCAACATACTTGCGAATATCTGAGCCTATCGCCAGCCAGATAGTCGAAAAGACGTAGGTGCTGCCTGTAAAGTGAATACCGCCCAATCTGACGTCATCGAGGGCCGGTGGAGCCACGACAGGCCCGGGACCAGGCATCATATTTATAACTCCGGGCGGCAGACCCGCTTCTTCGAGGACCTTCATCAGGTAATACGCGGGCAACACCGCCGACGAGGCAGGCTTCCAGACCACTGTGTTGCCCATAAGCGCAGGAGCAGTCGGCAGGTTGCCGGCTATGGATGTAAAATTAAACGGAGTTATTGCCATGACGAACCCGTCGAGAGGTCTGTGCTCCATATAGTTCAAGACACCGGGAGTTGACATCGGCTGGTCGCCGTAGACCTCCTGCATGAAATGCGGGTTGAACCGCCAGAAGTCTATCAGCTCGCAGGCCGAATCAATCTCCGCCTGGTTCGGCGTCTTGCTCATATTCAGCATGGTGGCGGCATTAAGGGTCTGCCTGTACTTGCCGGCGAGCAGCTCGGCAGCCTTGAGAAAGACTATAGCCCTGGCGTCCCACGGCATCAGCGCCCATTCCTTTTTGGCTTTTTCCGCGGCATCGATTGCCTTTGTTACATAAGCCGCGTCGCCTTGGTGAAAACGACCAAGGACATGATGGTGGTCATGGGGACATTGCATATTAGCAATTTTGCCGTTGCGGACTTCCTCACCACCAATAATCATTGGGACATCAACCTGCTGCTCAAGCATTTCCTGCAATTTGGCCTTTAATTCCGCCCGTTCCGGGCTGCCCGGTGCGTACTGTAAGCAGGTTTCATTTTTTGGCTGGGGGATTTGAAAAATTCCGTTAAACATCGCTTTGTCCTTAAATAAAACCGTAGAATGCCTCTGGAAAAAGGAAAGGAGATTATCCCAGATACTGCCTCTGGTGTCAACGCTGCACTTGCTAACCCTTGGTGTTCCAACTGGCAGGTAATACTGAAATATCAAGAGGTGATAAGAGGTCGGCCCAAACAATCTTTGCTATGCTGTTAGTCGAGACAGTAGCTCATGGGGAGTCACCTGAACAACTCCCCATGAGGTTCAGTACGAAGTGAATAAGTACTAATCGCTTAGTTTATTACCAGCGTCTTCCACCACCACCGCCGCCGCCTCGGTCGAATCCACCGCGGCCACCACCACGGCCTCGGCCGCCACCACCGCCGCCGCCGGGGCGACTATTCGCTTCGGCAACTCGAATACTTCTGCCCTTTATGTCCAGCCCCTGAGCTTCTTCCATCGCCTTGGCTGCTTCATCCTTGGAAGGCATTTCCACAAACCCGAACCCACGCGATTCACCGCTGATACGGTCTTTTATTATATTGACCGATTCTACCTGTCCGAAAGCCTCAAACGCCTGCTTTAAATCGTCCTCGCTTACTTCGCGTGCTAAGTTACCCACATAGAGATTCATCTTTTCCCTTTTCAAAATAAATGGGTCCGAAAGTGACCGCGGCACCACGACGGCACACACAATCAATAAACTTTGTTAAAGAGCGGAAATGACGATGGCGAAGAGAGGAGCTTAATACTAAAACGGCAATCTGAGTGCTTTCAATCCAACGCTTATAACGCAATCATTCCAATCCAAAGGCAGTATTATAATCCCCCACTTTAGCCGAACAAGGCATTTTTATCCGTTTATCAGAAGTTTTTTGGCCCTTTTGCCCGCTTCCTGCGAGACGTTTGCCATCCCGGCCGCAGTAATAACCGCCGCCGAACTCGGCTCCACCGCCAAAACATAATTTGCCAGCCGAGTCCTCGAACAAAAATCGCGCCTGAAGGGATTCGAACCCCTAACCTTCGGTTCCGTAGACCGACGCTCTATCCAATTGAGCTACAGGCGCATCTGCGCCGCAAGTATACCAGTCCGGGCCTGCTCTTTCAACGCTTCTTACGCCAAAAAAAAATACCGTCGGCGATTAACACGGCCTGTCCGCACAACAGTAAAACCACATAGATTATGCCTTGGATTTGTATCAGTAAATGTCCCCATGTCCATCGGGGCTTTGCCTATGTACTGGGCTAATAATTTCCTATGGCCAAGGCGTGACTATTACTTACGACAAAACCAGACTCAGCCCCGATTGACGAATTTCGTTACTTTTATTAGTCTTGTTACTGATTTAAATGCGGGCCTTTTAGCAAAAGGCCGCGGCCCTGTGAAAACAGAAATAACGGAAAGAAGAGCAGCTAAAATGAAGAAGAGAAACCCATCGAACACAAATAAACGCCTGAGACTCTGTATTGGTTCTTTGCTCGCTCTTTCACTTTTGACTACGCACCACAGTTTCTCCGACCACCCCAAACACGAGAATTTTAACCACGTGGTTTTTTTATCTGCGGCGCCTGGAGCTCGCACATCGCTTCAGAATCCTGCAACGAATCCCGGACGGACTGAATGGGATGTCAGAGTCTGGGTCCCCGTTGAACTTGCCCTGGACAATAGCTTTTGCGACTCGGTCGCCGCAGATTATTTAATGCAAAATCCATCCTTCTCGGCTGCTCTGAAGTTGCCGAGCGGTATCATGGCCGCGGATATATCCGAACCCGAGCCAATGCCTGTTTTTCTTTACAGCTTGTTCCTGGCGGCATTCGGCCTTGTCGGTTTCTTTGTTGCCCCCGTCACACCGAGCCGCTGCCGCAACACCGTTGAGCCTCTGGATAACAGGAGCCATTGAACATGGTACAGAAGCTTTCCAACAGTAAGCAGACCTCGGCTGACATGAACATGACTAACCATAGGGGTGGGACTATCGGGGATTCCCTTATACCTCAAGCCGTACTACGCCCTATGTTAAAAAAAGTCGATGCCCCGATTCCGCTTTTTGAACTATTTGTTATTATCGGCCATAGGAAAAGTAAACTAAGCTAAAGGCCGTAATAGCGGTGATATTAAGTAATAGAACTAATAGCACATCACCCTCCTCCGCCAAGCTAAGTTTACCGGCCGTACATCACGTACGGCCGGTGAACTTGCAAAGGACCACTGATTCTACGGTATCTCGGTCGGGGAGTGTTTGCTTAATAATAGGTGATACATGGAACAACAAATCAGTCAACCTTCTGTGAACAGGAAAAACCGGATTCTCGTCGTCGACGACCATGCCATTGTCCGCGAAGGGCTTACGCTTTTAATCAACCAGGAGCAGGACCTTGAGGTGTGTGCAACCGCCGAAAACGCCGATGACGCACTTGAGCTAATCAGGAAAAACAACATCGACCTTGCAGTCGTTGACATTTCTCTAAACGGAACCAGCGGCCTGCAATTGACCGAAAGGATGAAATCCTACAATCCTCATCTGCCGGTGCTTATCCTGACTATGCACGACGAGGAACTCTACGCCAAAAGGGCTTTTCGGGCCGGGGCACGGGGTTTTGTAACTAAACATGAGGCTTCGCAAACAATCATAACCGCTATCAGAATGATGCTTGCGGGTCAGAGCTATATAAGCGATTCGATGACGCAGAAATTTCTAAAAAAAATACACGGCGACGACACCGCTTTATGATTCGCGATACTGTTCGATCGGCCGTGAATGGAGTCACAGTAAATGATGGGACAGTGTGAGGAAAAAGAGGTCGACCAAAACATTTCGCAGGGGGGTTGCCGTGCCATGTCCGGCAAAGTACTTATCGTCGATGAACACCCGACAATTCGTAAAATGCTGGTTAATCTTATAAATGAAAAACTTGGCGTGGAGCTTTGTTTCGAAGCCGAAAGTATTGATGTCGCCTCCGAAACCTTCGACTGCCAGACAGTCGACTTTGCCCTTGTGGATGTCTCCTCGAACCAGCGTGAAGGAGCCCGTTTGACTGAACTGCTGAAGCTGCGATGCCCTATGCTGCCCATAATGGCCGTATCAGTCAAAACTAACGCCCTGACCGACAAAAGCTCAAAAACCCCCATCAGCACCGAGCAGGCCGAGAGAATTCTGGCCGCTATCCGTTATATGCAGTCGCTCGTGCGATGCGGCCTGTCAGGCTTCACTGTTTTTGTCAAGGCTGAAAAATAGTCCATAGAAGGGAATCTATAGATTTGCCGGAAAAAAGAATGATTTCAGGGACGGAATTTCCGAAGACAAAAATCGCTTTTCTCAGTTCTTACCCGCCTCGAAAATGCGGCATTGCCACGTTCACTTGTGACCTTGTCAAGAACATCAGTTCCGCGGCGGATGATACCTTTGAGCCGCAGGTTTTCGCCATGGAAACCTTTGCCGGGCTTACCTATGCGGACCCGGTCAGAATGGTTATTCGAAGATCTTCGCAGGCCGATTACATTGCCGCTGCCAACATGGTCAACTTCAGCGATATTGATTTGGTCTGTCTCCAATACGAGTTCGGACTGTTTGAAGGGCCGAACGGCTCTTTCCTGCCAGAGTTCCTGCGGAGGCTCACCAAACCTCTGGTAACGACGCTACACACCGTTCTTGAAAAGCCCGAGCCGGACTTCTTTGACGCCATGACCGAAGTGTGCGACGCCTCGGACAAAATTGTGGTCATGAACGACTGCGGGGTCGATATGCTCCGGCAGATTTACGGTGTACCGGGAGAAAAAATTGAGTTTATCGGCCATGGAATCCCCGACCTGCCCTTTGCCGAAACAGGGTATTTTAAGCAGAAGCTCGGCCTGTCCGGGCGAAAGACCATACTGACTTTCGGCCTGCTCAGCAAGAACAAGGGAATCGACCTGATGTTAAAAGCGATGCCCGATATCATAGCCCGCGACCCTTCCGCCGTTTATATCGTTCTTGGGGCGACCCATCCGGAAGTTATGCGGCACGAGGGGCCCATTTACAAGATAAGGCTCGAGAAAATGATTCGCAGTCTCGGACTCGACAACCATGTAGTACTGGACCACCGTTTCGTCGATGACAAAGACCTCTTTCAATACCTCAAAGCGGCCGACGTTTATGTCACTCCATATCTGAACAAACAGCAGCTTACCAGCGGCACTCTCGCCTTTGCCGTCGGAACCGGCAGGGCGGTCGTCTCCACCCCGTACTGGGCGGCCCAGGAGCTGCTCGCCGACGGCCGCGGTAAAATCGTCGATTTCCACGACCCCCCGCAAATGGCAAAGGCGATTACTGAAATTCTCGCAAATCCGGCCCTGGCTATGAATATGCGGGTCAAAGCATACAACTACGGCCGTTCTATTACATGGCCTCGTGTAGGATGTGCCTACTGGCAGCTTTTCCAGGAGGTCTTGGAGACGGCGCCAGCAGTAGTACGGCCGTATTACGAGCGGTCTGCCGTCCGTGACCAGGCTGCGATGCAGGCTCAAATCGCCTGACAATAACTTCTGCTGCGAACGATTGCCGGCAACAGAGGTAAAAAGGGGTTAAGAACACTGCCAGTCTCTTACAGGGCCGGCGAGTAATTGTTGATAATTTTAAGGAAAGGAAACTATCATGGTTGCCACCGCTTCGACTATGTTGCCGCTGGGAACCAAGGCCCCGGACTTCCAGCTGCCGGATACCAATGGTAATATTGTTTCGCTGTCTGATTTCGAGGCCGTACCCGCTCTGCTTGTGATTTTCATGTGCAACCATTGTCCGTTCGTCAAGCATGTGCTCGGCGGGATGATTGAACTTATCAAAAAATACCAGGACAAGGGTATTGCCGTTGTCGGCATCAACTCCAACGACGTGGAAAATTACCCGCAGGATGCCCCTGAAGTGATGGCCGGAATCGCAGCTCAAAAGGGTTTTACTTTCCCATATCTGTACGACGAAACCCAGCAGGTGGCCAAGGTCTATCACGCCGCATGCACGCCGGATTTCTTCATCTTCGACAAAGACCGCAAACTCTTCTATCGCGGGCAGATGGACGACAGCCGCCCCGGCAGCAGCATTGATGTAACTGGTGCCGATTTGCGGGCTGCTCTCGATGCCTTATTGCAGGGCAAACAGCCGCCTACCGAGCAAAAACCGAGCATGGGTTGTAATATAAAGTGGAAAAGCGGCAACGAACCTGATTATTTCTGAACCAAATATGACAAGACCCTTGATGAAGGGCTTGTTTTCCATAAAATGGCCTTGGTATGAAAACCAAGGCCTCTTTATTTATATGCGCTGTATTTATCGTCGCGCTTCTTGTATGTCCCGCCGGCGCCGACCTGAACGGCTCGATTAACCAAATCCTGTCTCGCCCATCGGAAAGAACCGTCCAGTATGGTATCCATATCATCGAAGCTGATTCCGGTAAAAAACTCTATGCCGGAAACGCTTCCGAGCCGATGACTCCCGCCTCGAATATGAAACTTATCACAACCGCCGCGGCCCTGCACTACCTCGGCCCCGATTACGTTTACGAGACTGTTGTCGCACTCAAAGGCAATACCCTTGTGATTATAGGCAGGGGGGACCCGCTGCTCGGCGACAGAATCACCGACATAAAACACGGCCGGGAGAAAAATTGGATTTTCGAAGACATCGCACAGGCCCTTATTCACAACGACGTCAATAATATAGAAGACATTATCGTAGACACCACCGTTTTCGACGACGAGCTGGTACATCCGAATTGGCCCGCCGCAGAATTAAACCGATGGTACGCCTGCGAAATTAGCGGCCTGAACTATAACGACAACTGCGTAGAAATAACCTGCTCCAACACAGCCGGACGGATAAATGTAGAAATTGACCCGCACACCAGTTTCCTGAAAATCATAAACCAGGTAAGGCCCATTTCATCCGGATCGGGCGCCGTCGGCGCCTACCGCACCGAAACGCTCAATACTATCATACTTCGGGGAAGATGCCGCACCGCCCAGGGACCTTTCCGCGTGGCCATTGAAAGGCCGGCTGCCTTTTTCGCGTTTCTGCTGGCCGAGCAGCTCGCATACCACAATATCACTGTTCGCGGACAAGTCATCGAAAAAGGACCGGTCAATCCTTCAGACCTGACGGTCTTAAAGACTTACCACACACCGCTGGCTGACTGCCTCGACAGGGCCAACAAAGACAGTCTCGGCCTTGTCGCCGAGGCACTGCTGAAAACTATTGCCGCCAACGCCAATGAAAATAAAAACGGAAGCTGGCCCGCCGGGCGAAAGCTCATCAGTGATTATCTGTCCGGTTTGCACATCAGGCCGGGCAAGTTTTATATCGACGACGCAAGCGGACTCAGCCGCAACGACAAACTTTCGCCTGATTGCATCACTGCCGTCCTGCACGCCGTGTACAAAAACAGCAACTCCCGGATATACATGCAATCCCTGGCGGTAGGGGGGGACGACGGAACTATCGGCAGGTACTTCGATGAGCCGCAATACAAAGGCAAAATTATCGGCAAAACCGGGTACATCGACGGCGTCAAATCGTTCAGCGGCTATTGCCGCACAGCCGAGAAGGACTACATCTTCAGTATTATTACCGACGGCGCCAACGGTACGACCCGCGAAGCCATCAACGATATCGCAAAAGCTATTATTGACAATTCACCGAAATAGCTGCTGCGTAGAGGCCTGTTCATCGCCTGATTTGCGAAAATAGACCACCGGCCCGGTTTCACCGTAAACTTCCCTCCGCCAGTCAACACCAACCGCCTGTTTGAGAATCGGCTCTTCGAGCAGTTTAGATTCCGTCCCGATTATCACTGCCGAAGGCGGCCGTGATTCGACGAGTCTTTCCAGCTCTGCCGCTCCGGCCCCATGCACGATACGTCTTTGAGAATCGCTCAGCCTGTCGGCAACCCTGTAGACAAAAGACCCGGCGCTGAATTCGGGATATATTTCACTGCCGCCCTCAATTGCATACAGCGGCGAAAGCGTCAGTACCGGCCCCTCGCCAACTGCTTTTTGATGGATATCTTCTGAAATCTTATGCACGCGCACCGGGACCCACATGTCCCGGTCAAACATATGCACAACATTAGCAAAAGCCAAAGGCAGGCCTTCATACAAACTGGCTCCGGCAGCTATAGCCAACAGGATTGCCGCTGTAACCAGGTAACGATTCTTGCGGACGTCTTTCGCCGCAATATCGCATAAGTAATTCAACGGATACACAAGAGCAACCACGATAAACGCGACAGGTACAGCCCAGTACTGAATCCACATCACCGGCGGGATAAAAACTATCACCACGAAAACTGCCGCTATAACGGCAAAAAACAGCCCCTTTCGCTTATCGGACGTTGCCTCCGGCTTATTTTGCACAAAACGCATAATCCCAAGACAAACTCCAAGGATAATTAACCCAATGTAAGAGGGTCTAAGCAGGGCCTCTTTTGTCAATTGCGCCTTATCGAACACCCAGCCGAACCGCCTGAGAAAATCTGCGTTCAGCGCCTGTATGCAAACGACATTCAGGAAAAATGCTTTAGGGGCCTTACTGATTATTATCAACGGCCAGATTGCAAAAACTAATGTCCCAACGATGAACGGCAGGGCGGTGGCCTTGCCTTTCTTCAGCCTTGCCGGCGCCATGAAGATGATTGCCACTGCAAATACAACGTAAACCAGCGCGATGGTTGATCTGGTAAAAGTCGCAAGTGTAAGAAGCGCACCAATTACACATAGCCGCCAAAAGTTCGTCTTCTCGAAATCCATTTTCGCAAACAACCAAAGGCAAACAAGCACACACAGAATGACCGCGCTATGGTTCCAGGCGTATCCGCAGGCGTAAATGACTATGGGATTCATCGCGTAGATAATGACCGCGCCTATTGAAAAACCCGCCGCCCATTTGCCAAATCGCTTCAGCACATCTCTGCAAAAGCCCGCGATACAAATAATAATGCCGACCTCACACGCCACTGAAAAGAGCCTTCCAGCCAACAGGTAGTAACTTGTGCCGGTGATTTTATACAACGCCGCCAATATCAGCGGATGGTAGGGCAGTTGTGCTACGTAGGAAAAATCCCTGTAAATCACCTCGCCCCGTGCCGTCAGATATCCCCCCGTACAATACTCATGTTCATCACGTCCCAATTCTTTAGTCAAAGCATTTGCAAGGAAGGAAACCGACAGCAGCGTTATTACAATAATTAAAGTCGCGTTGAGCAGAACGACCGTGTGATTTTTATTACCATTCGACAAGCTCACCGAGCAGCTCCTCAACAAGGTCCTTCATAGTGACAATCCCGACAGGCCGCCGGCCTTGCTCGCTCCGTGTCACCAGTACCATTTTCTCTTTTTCGTTCTGCATGATATCTATTGTATCCATCACGGTCGTATCCGACGGTATCCTGCGAATCGGCCTGGTCACATCATACAGACCTGTAAACTCCCTGCCCGAGGTCAGGCAATCATATATGTCTATCAAACCGATTATATTGCCGCCCCAGCCGTCATAAACCGGGTACCGTGCAAACGGATACTTCCTGCAAATTTCAAGCAGGTCGGCTCTTGACGAGCCTGCTTCAACCTCGCGGACCTTTGCCAGCGGTGTCATCACCATTCGCACCGGCATCTCTGATATTCGGCCCAGGCGATGCACCATCTCAGCCTGTGTATGGCTTAACATTCCCTCCTCGTGCGTCTCCATAAGAATCGTCTCGAAGTATCCTCTCGATGTCGATAGCGATGTGCCGCCCGGCGACGAACCCGGGCCTCCCAGGTGCCTGTGGACCTGGCTGAGCCTTTTAAGAATAGGTGTAATGCCGCACAACCTCGCCGCCTTGTCGAATACGTATATGACAGGCGACACCGCCGGCATAAGATTATCCGCCCGGTAAAAAAACAGGTTCTTGGGAATCAGCTCCGAGAAAATAAAGAATATAGGTGTGCCTATCAGCGTCGCAAGTAATTCTGCGCGGCGTTCCGTTTCAACCGCACCGAGCAGTAAATATGTCATGCTGCTGGTCGCAAAATAGTGCGCCAGGTTCGTCCCAAGAAGTAATGAAATCAAAAGGGCGGCGCTGTCCCGCAGGCTTCTGCTAAGCAACACAAAGGATAATTTCCTGTGCTCTGCCCCAAGCCGTAGTCGCAGCCTGCTGAGCTGATACACCCCGGTCTCCGCACCGGCAAACAAACCGGCCAGAAGAACACAGACAACAAAAACAGCCAAGAATATAGTATTATGAACCATTGTCCCCCGCCTGCTCGAGCGCCAGGATTACACTCTGGACCCGGTTCTTTTGTACGCTTTCAACTGTAAACGTCAGGTTCCTCAGCCGGGTCGTATCTCCCTGCCGTGGAATCCTGCCCAGCAGCGAGCTGACCAGCCCCCCAATCGTCGCGAACTTGGCCTCCAGAAAATCTATTCCAAAACTCTTTGCCCAGTCGTGCAATGCAAGGTCACCCGCCAGCCGATATTTCAGCGGCCCGATTTGTTCGATTGGCTCGGCCTGCTGGGCTTCGATAGGACCGAATATCTCTTCAGCCACGTCCTCCAGGCTGATAGTTCCCGCAATCCCTCCGTATTCATCAACAACAATCGCCGTATCCGTCCCGCTCTGCCTGAAGTATTCCAGCAGCGACTCGATAGTCTTCTGCTCCGGCACAAACTGAGCCTGCTGAATTACCCGGCTGACCTTCGCTTCGGGCCTGGTCAGCAGGTCACGCAGATAAACAAATCCGACGATATCATCGATTGTTTTGCGGTAAACAGGCGCCTTCACCAGGTTATTGTCGCGCATGAATTTTATTACCGCCTCACGCGATTCGGTAACATCGCATGCCGCCATATCCACACGCGGACGCAGGCAGTGCCTTACCTTCAAAAGATTAAGCCCTACTATTTCACCCACAAGGCGATGCTCGGCCGCGGTAATAAATCCGCTGCTTCTTATCCGCTCCATAAGCGACCTGAATTCGTCTGCGCTCATCGGCTGCGGCTCTTTCACCGAGCCAATCAGCAGTCGCAGCGAAGGCGTGATAATCAAAAACTGGAAGACCGCTATCACAGGCCTGAGCACCTTGACCAGGACATACACACCCAGTGCTGCAAAAATGCTGACCGTTTTCGATTTGACATAAGACAGTGATTTCGGAAGAATCTCACCCAGCAGCAGCAGGGCGGCAAACGAAACCATACCTGTAGCCGCAGCCGCCGGCACATTCGCCTGACGCTCCACTCGCAATACCAGAATACTCGATGCCGCGAAATACAAAACATTGACGGTCATATTGCCCAGCAGAAGGGCACTGAGAAGCTGCCTCGGCTGGGCCGCTATATCAGCAGCCAGCCTGTTGAGGCGGTTCCGGGAATTCTTGAGCTGCTCGATTTGCCTGCGCGACAAATTGAAATACGCAGTCTCGGCGCCCGAAAAAAAAGCGGAAAAGCACAACAGAAGCAGCATTAACAAAGCATGACCAATGTTTTCATAGAGTACAGACACAGTTCGGCACTACCTCTTCTAACGCCGGGGCAGCATTATCGTAAATACACTTCCCGCCCCAGGCTCTGACTCAACCGAAATTGTACCTCCATGCTCTTCGACACCTCTTTTACAAAATGCAAGCCCCAATCCAGTCCCCGACCTGCCTGAACTGTCGCCATCACCGCTTTTAGTCGTAAAGAACGGCTCGAATATCCTGCCGGCGGTATCCTTATCCATGCCACAGCCGGTATCGGCAACCTTAATCCTGACAAACTCACCGCAATCTTCACCCGATATACTCAGCGCCCCGCCGCCTGTCGCAAGCAGGGCCTGTCTTGCGTTGAGGACCATGTTCATAATAATCTGCTCTAATTTAATCGGCACCACCAAAACTGTCAAATCATCGCTGATTTGCTTCTTGACGGTGATGCCGTCTTTGCTGAAATCCCTGCACAGGCACGCGAACACTTCATCAACCAGCTCCGCCAATTTCACCCGCTCACTTTTTTGGCTGTTACCGTTAACCACGCCGAGAACAGCCTCGGCCACCTTCGCCGCCCGTTCACAATTTTCCTTCGCCCGCTGCAGGGCCTTTTGGGTAAGCGTTTTGTCCTGTGGATTGCGCAGCGCCAGCTCCGCGTAAGTGCCGACCGGAGTCAAGAGGTTGTTTATCTCGTGAAGAATCATCGAAGCCGCTGTGCCCATACTCGCGGGCCGTTCGAGCTGTTCAACCTGTTTACTCAGAGAATCGACTCGGCGCCTGTTTGCCGCAAGTTCCTGATGCAGCGACCTTCGCTTTGCGACGGTACTTGTCAAAGTATCTTTCCTTGTATAGAATCTCTGCGCAAGACTTCTCCGTTAGGTATATCGACCGTGAAGCTTTATTTTCTTGAACAAAGGATTGAATCTAAGCATTTTTGTACAACCGACTTACGAATATGAACAGCCAGGACATACTACAGCAGTTACTTTCTCTCTTAGAGGACAACGGCGTCCAGGTTCGCAGCGAACCGCTCGGCGGCGCCGGCGGCGGATTGTGCAATGTTAAGGGGAAAAATATTTTTTTCCTCGATACCCAGGCCCCGACTACCGAATCCGCAGCTCTCTGTGCCCAGGCGGCAGGGCGGCTGGTTGATATCGAGTCTATCTACCTCAGGCCGGAAATAAGACAATATATAGAAGCCTGCATGGAAACTGAAGGACAGCAAAAATGAAATCCAAAAAAATCGCTATCATGGTCGACCAGATGTACCAGACTCTCGAAGTCTGGTACCCGTACTATCGGCTAAAAGAGCAAGGCTGCGAAGTTCACTTCATAGCGGCCCAGGCGAACAAAACCTATCCATCGAAAGAAGGTTATCCCTGCGTCTCGCATTTCGCCGCAGGCGACGTCAATCCTGACGACTATGACTGTATGGTTGTCCCAGGCGGTTTCGCTCCCGACTTTATGAGAAGAAGCAGCGAAATGATAGAATTCGCAAATCGGATGGTCGACGCCGGCAAAATAATCGCAGCTATATGCCACGGCGGCTGGCTGCTGTGCAGTACGAACATATACAAAGGCAAAAAAGCCACGTGCTTTATGGCGATTAAGGACGATATCAAAAATGCCGGCGCCGATTACGTGGACGAAGAATGCGTCGTCGATGGAAATCTGATAACTTCCCGCAAGCCTGACGACCTGCCTGCCTTTTGCAAAGCCATAATCAAAGCCCTGGCAGCGAATTAGCAAAAATAACGTCTCTTGCCTCAGCCGCCGAGGCTGGGTATAATTGTGTCCTGATTCGAGGGCCCCGTCAGCGGCAGGGCGGTACCGTCTCAAAATATGGAATGACAAAAGGGTTTTGCAGTATGACAAAAAAAGACCTTCAGGAGATAGACGACAAGACGCCTGTAATACTGGTTGTCGACGATAACCAGCAGAACCTCGAATTGCTCCAGGCCTATCTCGAAGACATGGATTATGTCACCGTCCCGGCAAAGGACGGCCCGACGGCCCTCGACATCGTCGCCGGGGATGCCCCCGACCTGATTCTGCTCGATGTAATGATGCCGAAAATGAGCGGCTTCGAAGTTTGCCGAAGAATTAAAAACGACCCCGCCACAACAAACATCCCGATTATCATGGTCACTGCTCTCAACGAACTCGGTGACATCGAAAGAGGCATCGATTCCGGAAGCGACGATTTCGTCAGTAAGCCCGTCAATAAGCTCGAACTGCTGACGCGCGTACGCACAATGCTCAAGTTAAAGCACCTTTCCGACAAGCTCGAACGCACGCTTGCCTACCTCAGCGAGGTAGAAAAACAGGCCCACACCGCAGCATCGGACAAGTGACATTGACTAATTGACCGCTTAACGTCCGCGATACTTGTCCACAAAGGCTTAACAACCCCTATACAACGAAAAACCCCCACATAAAACGCCGATAATTCCGCATTTGTCGCTTATCCGTCCATCCTTACCTTAACCTGCCGCTGATACATGCCGATACTACCGGCGGATTATAACCGGGTATTTTATAGCCTTGTGGAATATCTTATATGAGCGTACTTTTGGGCATAATCGGCAGGGGGATAACTATTGAGACCGATTCCCTGATATGGCACTGGTTCGACATCTCACCGTCAGTAGCCGCCGCCCTGGAGTCAGACAAGCATCGAACACTCATTCAGGTCATAGACCTTGCACGCCGGCAGAAAACGCAGCAGGCTTGTGAGCAATTACGTCTTTATCTTTTCGACAACCCTTCATGTGTGCTCGGCCGAATGGCGGCAGGGGCCCTGTCTTTGCAGATGAACCACCCCGCCGAGGCCATAGAAGAGTTCAATTCCGTTTATATGCGCCAGCCCAGCAATACCATGGCACTGTACGCCCTGGGCCACTGCCATGAAAGAATAGGCTCCGACGCACAGGCCGTCGAGTTCTATCAGGACTGTCTGAAGTTCAAAAACTTCCTCCAGTTGCCTCGACAGAGGCTCGCCGCAATCTACTTCAAATCCGGAAGGCTCGACGACGCCATTGTCGAATACGAGCTGCTCAGGCAGGAATACCCCGACGACATTTATACACTCGTAGCTCTCGGCCATCTCTACATCGCCGCGAAACGCTACGAGCAGGCCGTTGATACCTTCAACACAGCCATACTCATACATCCGGACAATTTTCTGGGTCCTGACCCTGACGTCGAAGAAATGCTCCGCCAGGGCCATTTGCACGATGCCCTCGAGCACGTCCAGCAGCAGCTCCAGGAACATCCCGACAACCCCGAGCTTCTTCTGCGACAGGCCGACCTGCTCGCAATGCTCGGCGCAACCGCAGAGGCAACCGACTCATACGAGCAGGCCTTGCGGCTCTGCCCCGATTTAATAGAGGCAACCGTTAAGCTCGGCACCCAGTACCTCCAACAACAGCAGGACGACCTCGCCGCCCTGAGCTTCAATCAGGCACTCGAGATGAACGACCGTGTCGTTGACGCCTATATCGGCCTGGCCCTGTCTCAGAAGCTCTACGGTGACACGAAGCAGGCCGCAGCAACTCTATCACTTGCCGCGGCGATTCAGCCCAACAGCGCTCTTTTGTTCGCACAGACCGCCGCCCTCAGATTTAGATGCACCAACCTTTCACACAACTTCGATCTGGACGAAAATGAAGACCTCACAGTTATAATAAATGCCCACCACTCAGAGCTTATTGATAACCCGCACAACCCCGATTTGCACTATCGACTTGGTCTTCTGCTGATGTGTCTCGGCGACTTATCGGAAGCAGGCAAAGCATTTAACCAGGCACTCGAGCTTAATCCCACTTTTGACCGCGCCAGAAACAAGCTCATCGTCTGCCTGTACGAGACCGGCGCCAGGGAGCAGGCCCTTGAGCTGCTTCAGCCGCCGACAGACCTCGACGTCCACACCCTCGACCTTCACTACAGGACCGCGATGCTGTATTGCGACCGAATTAAATTCGCCGGCTCGCTCATTGACATGCAGAATTTCATGGACAAAAACCTGACTGCAGGACAAACCACGCACAATATATCCATCGTCCTGCAAAACCTCGGCCTGCTCGACAGGACCATCGCCACATGGGAAAACCTCACCGACACAGCCGTTCGTGCCGCCTACATTAACCCGTTCGGCCCTCAGAACGCGTTTTAAGTCCTCTATGCCCCTAAACCCCATTTCCGCCTGAATGAAACATAACATATATTATAGGACCTTGCAGGTGGAGCGTTTACAACCTGCTTCCAAGGCCTATGAGGAAATCTGAACCCTTTACCCCGACCACGCACATTTCAGCCTTATCCTTGACAACCCTGTAATATAGCGGTTACACTCTTGGCCGATACAGGATTCCACATGAAAAGGAGGTCGGAAAATGATTACAGAGATTACCGCACAACAGCTTGACATTGAACAATTCATCGCCGGAAAGGTTAACCAGATAAAAGATGCCGTCGGCGACGGAACGGCAATAAATGCTCTTTCCGGAGGGGTCGATTCATCCACCGTTACTATGCTCGGACATCGCGCGCTCGGCGACCGTCTCAAAACTGTTTTTATCCGGAACGGCCTGATGCGCCTGGGTGAACCTGAACGCGTTGTCGACCTCTTTCAAAAACTCGGTGTCAAGGTCGAAATAATCGACGCCCGCGAACAATTCTTCACCGCACTGGCCGGCATCGAAGACCCTGAAGAAAAACGCGAAGCCGTCACACAGGCCTTCTATCGAGACGTCTTCGGCCAAATCGTAAAAAACAGCGGCGCTAAATACCTTTTGCAGGGAACGATTCTCACCGACATCGACGAGACCGTCGCAGGCATCAAACGCCAGCACAACGTCTTCGAGCAGCTCGGTATCGACCCGCAGCAGGCCTTCGGTTATCGGATCCTCGAACCGCTTATCGAGCTTCGCAAAGACGGCGTACGAAAAGTGGGCAAGGCCCTCGGTCTGCCGGATGAACTGTTCAACAGGATTCCATTCCCCGGCCCGGCCCTGGCCGCTCGAGTGATAGGTGAAGTAACACCGCAGCGCATCGAGACAGTCCGCAAGGCCACCGTCATCGTCGAACGCTTACTTAAAGATACCGGGGCATTTCAGTACATGGCCATCCTGCACGCCGACCGTGTCACCGGCATGCGAGACGGAAAACGTGATTTCGGACAGCAGATTGAAATCCGCTGCTGGGACAGCCTCGACGCCCGCGTTGCAACACCGACTCGATTACCGTTCGAGACCCTCGAAAAACTTGCACGCGAGATTACCCGTGAAGTATCCGGAATCGTCAGTGTAACTTACAATATTGCTACAAAGCCCCCTTCAACCATCGAAGCTGTTTAATGAAATCGAACATCGGAACGGAGGCCTGTTTATGAAATACCGGGAACTCGGACGCACAGGATGGGAAATTTCCGCCGTTAGCTTCGGCTCCTGGGCAATCGGCGGCGCGTGGGGCCCCGTCGATGACAGTGAATCACTTGCAGCTCTGCACCGTGCCGTCGAGCTTGGCGTTAATTTTTTCGACACTGCTGATGTCTACGGCGACGGCCGCAGCGAACAGCTCCTTGCCCGGCTTCGCCGCGACCATCCCGATATCTACATCGCCACCAAGGCCGGTCGACGCCTCGAGCCGCACACAGCAGCAGGATACAACCGCAAAAATCTTACCGCCTTCATCGAACGCAGCCTCAAAAACCTCGATATGGAAACCATCGACTTGCTCCAACTACATTGTCCCCCTACCGAGGTTTACTATCAACCGGAACTCTTCGATGTCCTTGACGACATGGTCAAAGCCGGCAAAATTCGATACTATGGAGTCAGTGTGGAAAAAGTCGAAGAAGCTCTTAAAGCTATTGAGTATCCCAACGTCCAGTCCGTTCAGATTATCTTCAACATGTTTCGTCACCGCCCTTCCGAGCTTTTCTTCGACCGGGCAAAGGAGCGAAAAGTCGGCATCCTTGCACGGGTGCCTCTTGCTTCCGGTATGCTGACAGGAAAGCTAAAATCCGATACCACCTTCGCTTCGGATGACCACCGCAAATTCAACCGCAGGGGCGAGGCGTTCGACCGCGGCGAGACCTTTTCGGGCGTCCCTTACGAACAGGGCCTAAAGGCTGTTGAAAAGCTAAAAGAGATTCGCCCGGAAGGAATGACGATGGCCCAGTTTGCCCTGCGCTGGATTCTCATGTTCGATGCCGTTACATGCGCAATCCCCGGTGCCAAACGCCCTGTACAGGCCGATGAAAACTTCTCCGTCGCGGATTTACCGCCCCTGACCGATAGAATAATGGCCGAAGTACAGGGCATCTACGAGGAACAGATTCGTCCACTCGTACATCATTACTGGTAAACCACAAAAAGTATGTAACGACATCCTATAACCCCCCTTCTTTACACTTTTGACCAGATAGACAAATATAATCTCTGGTGATACATAAACTTAAGCCTCAATGTCGCCGAAATATCCTTCATTAAATAAACAAAGATATGGGGATAATCTGCCGGAAGCTGGTTTTAAGTGTATTATGATGTTTACATAAAACACTGCTGTACTCGGAGCCTAAGACTGCTCTGTCTTCTCTTGGGTCTGCTTTGTTTTTATTCACAGGCCCATCCGGGACACCCTGAATACGAACAACACAAGGAACTGGACGAGTCTGTAGACTTCGCAAGTATGTCGATTGAAGAGCTGCTTGAAGTTGAGGTTACCTCGGCTTCGAAGATACCTGAGTCGCTGTACGAGGCGCCAGGTGTTATGGTTGTCGTTCCCCGAGATGAGATTGAGGCCTATGGAGACAGGGACTTACACCAGCTCCTGCAGCGCCAGCCCAGCGTCTATACGCGAGACGTCCTGCCTTATACCGACAATGTAGCGGGCTTTCGTGGTGATATGGGCACGGTTACAGATATGCATACCCTGATTCTCTTTAACGGTCGGCCCATCCGCGAAAGTGCACAGGGACTTAATGTCAATATGTATAAGACATTTCCGCTGTCGGTTCTGGAGAGTGTCGAACTGATTCGTGGGCCCGGTTCGGTTCTCTATGGCTCAAACGCCTTCACAGGGGTCATCAATCTGAAAACACGCATCCCGGACAAGAACGAATTGTCCGTCTCTTCGATGATGGGAAGTTATGGATACTATAAAACAGATTTAACCGCTGCAGGAAAGTCAGGCAAGTTTGGTTATATCACCGCCTTTAATGTTATCGGCCAGCAGGGCTATCCGTACAGAATGACCGATGGGCTGGGTGTCTATGGCAAGGATGACCGACAATACAAAAGCTACTCAGGAGTGGCGCACCTGAATTATGGAAATTTCACTTTTGACAGCTTCTGGTCGGATTATGACGCATTCGCAATGGGAGTTGTCCCTTTTTGGTCCAATCCGCATAAATCATTTAACAATAAAAAGCTTTTTGTGAACGCTGGATATCGAATGCCCATCCACGAAAAAGTTACACTGGAGTTTAACGCCACCTACAATTTCCAGAAAAACAGTATGACCAGTTTTAAGCCGCAACTTATCGGTATAGATACATCGGATATACTTCTTGAGGCGACACTTTTCGCTAATCCTACGGACAACACTAACGTTGTCCTGGGATTCCTGCAGGAGCAGCGCTCAAGCTGCAATGTGGATAGCAGTAGATTTCATTCCATCGCCTCATATCGTCATGAGCCCAAGAGCTTTTATGCTCAGGGTGACTACAAATTCGGCAAGCTCATCAAGCTCATTGCCGGTACGCAGTGGAACAAATCAAGTTACGGCATCAGCGACTGGATATCCCGATATGGTGTAATCATAACGCCCTTTGACAAATGGGGCTTCAAGCTCCTGCGAGGCGAGGCCTTCAGGGCCCCTACCACCCTGGAAACCGACCTCTATGACCCTGGAATTCTCAGAGGTAACAGTGACCTCGAGCCTGAGACAATCACCACTTATGACGCACAGGTATTTTATCATGATGAAAAAACTTATGCAGCCTTAACATATTTTCAAAGCATGATTGATAAGCTTGTTATTTACGATACTAGCGCCGTCCCTGACCTGTCTTATATGAATGGAGGCACGCAAAGGTTCGACGGCGTTGAATTCGAAGCCAAATATTTCTTCACGCCGAACTGGCACATCCTCGGCTCATTCCTGCACCAGAACAACAAGGCCCAGGGTAGTGTCAATCCAACCGTCGTGCCGGAAAATATGTTTAAGCTGGGCACTGCCTGTACCTGGGACTGGGGTACTGTATCGCTGTTCTATTGTTACTTCGGGAAACCGCCGGAAATCTACTTCCCGTCACTACCAGCTCCCTTTGGCTCGACGCTTGTGGCCAACCCTGAACCTGAAGCAATAAACTTAGTCAATCTGAACGTAGACCTCGACGTGTCAAAGTGGATGGGGCTGAACAAAGGGCAGTCCACTTTTACGTTCCGCGTCGAGAACCTCTTGAATGAAAAGACTTACGCCCCGACGCTCGCCTACACCGGCACTCCGAACTCTTTCCCGTACGGCCCGGGCACAACCTTCTACGCAGGCCTGACGGTAAACTTCTAACTCGTACCGTTCCTGCCCGGCACGATAAAGTGGTCCGGCACAGGAAATTGCGAGCACAACAAAAGCACCTCTTTGCCTGCCTCTTCAATCGCAGACTCGTTATCGATATTTTCGACAACTCTTTTAATAAACCCTGCAATCTTCTCGGCCTGTGGTTCCTTCATCCCCCGGCTTGTTATTGCCGGCGTACCCATCCGCAGTCCGCTCGGATTAAAAGGCGGCGCCGGGTCGTCCGGAACAGTATTGTAATTACACACAATCCTCGCCCTGTCCAGTGCCTTGGCCACCTTCTTGCCCGGCACACCCTTATTCCGCAAATCTATCAGTATAAGATGATTGTCCGTGCCGCCTGAGACAAGGTCGAACCCGTACTCCAGCAGTTTCGCCGCCAGTGCCCGCGAGTTTTTAACTATCTGCTTTGCATACGCCACGAACTCCGGTGTATCCGCCTCCGCCATCGCCACCGCTATCGCCGTGACCGTATGCATATGAGGCCCGCCCTGCAGACCCGGGAACACTGACCTGTCGACCTGCTTGGCCAGCTCTTCACGACAAAGCAGCATCCCGCCGCGAGGCCCGCGAAGTGTCTTATGTGTAGTAGTCGATACGATGTCGGCGTGTGGTACCGGGCTCGGATGGATACCTGCCACCACCAGCCCGGCGATATGGGCAATGTCACTTATATGATACGCGCCGACCTCCTTGGCTATCTCGCCGAACGCCGCAAAATCAATCTGCCGCGGATACGCCGTCGCACCGGAGACAATTATCTTCGGCCGATGCTGCTTCGCCAAATCGCGAATCTGGTCCATATCGAATCGACCGGTTTTTGAATTGAGCGTGTACTGTACCGAATTGAAAATCCTGCTGGATATCGTATTTTTCCAGCCGTGCGTCAGGTGCCCGCCGTGCGTCAGCATCAGCCCCATTATCGTATCGCCCGGCTCAGCCACAGCCAGGTAAGCCGCCAAATTCGCCACCGAACCCGAGTAAGGCTGAACATTCGCGTGCTCGGCCTTGAACAGCTTCTTGGCACGCTCCCTCGCCATAATCTCTATCAGGTCGGTCACCTGCTGGCCTTCGTAATACCGCTTACCCGGATACCCTTCCGAATACTTATTCGTCAGTGCACTGCCGCTGGCCTCCATCACCGCCCTGCTGACGTAGTTCTCCGAAGGTATCAGCCGGATACTGCCGCTCTGACGTGCCTTCTCCTGCCGTATCAGCTCATATATCTGCGGGTCGTAACGTTCTAATGCCGTTGTCATACACTTCTCCCAAAACCGTTTCAGTTAACGATAGAAGAGGTTTTATAGCAGAACCACCCCTCCCCTACAAGGGTTTATTTACAGCCCGTGCGAGCCACAAACTAAAGGCAGGTACCGCTCAACACCGCCGGGACCGACAAAACATCTATCAGTCGGACTCAAACAGCTTTTCGACCATCTTCCTCGTCACAGTCATCTCGAACTGCTCAGCCGTTTCGCCGTCCGTCGCAGGCAAAGACACACTCACCTGCGTCTGCTCCTGAGTCTCGAGCTCCTCCAGCGCCTTTCGCGCAGAGCGGACTATACCGTACATAGCTATCTCATCGCCACGCACCGATATACCCGTTTGCTCTTCAGCCTGCCGCGCTATCCAGTTTGACAGTACAACCACCTCTACTGTCATATCTTCCGTATCAGCCTCCGCATCAGCCGCAAAGTCTGATTCGTAACCCGCCGGATACTCCTCGTCATACTCTGCGATTACCGCTCGCTTGACAACCTCCCCTTCTGCTGAATTCTCTCCTTCCGATTGTTCGCTGCTCTTTTTGCATCCGCCGGCCAGGATAAGCAATGCCAATATGATTACTGCATACTTGGCGTAATCCATAATATAACCTCCCAACAGAATCCGTTTACTGACCGCAGTATGATATAAAATTCGCACACCGGTGTAAATCCGCAGCCGACAACAATTTTATGTTATTTTGACGCTATCGAATCCTGCAGTTTACCGATGATGGTCCGGGCCTTGGAGATTTTGTTCCCCGTCTGGCTCTGCCAGCGAACTTCGGCGTTTCTGCTGAGCAAATCCTCGACCTTTTTGCAGGCAAGCAGAACGGTCGCGTGATTCTTACCGCCCATGAACCTGCCAATCTCCGGGCTGGACATATTAGTGTGCTTGCGGGCAAGATACATACTGAAATGACGCGCCGTCGATATCACCCTGTCCTTCTTCGAGGAATGTATATCGGCCGGCGTCAGGCCGAAGAATGTGGAAACGTTCGCCTCGATATCCGATATGTGTACGATAGGGTCGGTCCGGGCAAGGTGTTCGGCGAGCACCTCCTTGGCCATATACAAATCGAGATGCTTATCCTGCAAAGCCGAATATGCGATGACCTTTATAAGCGCCCCTTCCAGTTCGCGGACGTTCGTGCGGATATGCTCTGCGATATATTTAATCACCGCTTCGGGAACGTGCTTTTTCATATTCAGCGCGTACCGCCTGCAGATTTCCCTGCGGACCTCCAGGTCAGGCGGGTTTATCCTGACAACCATTCCGCTGATGAACCGGTTGACTAATTTATCGCTCAACTGCCCTATCATCTTCGGATGCGCATCGGACACCAGAACAACCTGCTTGCCCGCAAGGTCGATGGCGTTGAACGTATGCAGAAACTCCTCCTGCGTTGATGGCTTGCTGGCCAAGAAGTGAATGTCGTCGATGGCAAGCAACTCCGTTTGCCGCATCCGGCGGCGGAAAGCCTCCAGCTTTCGTGTCTTCAAGGCCAGCACAAACTGATTGGC
>CAZFHM010000003.1:0-30404 GCA_964518825.1 uncultured Pirellulales bacterium | reverse complement strand
ACACGGATAGGCAAGTTTCTGAGGGAATATTCTCTTGATGAATTACCTCAGCTTTTCAATGTACTCAAAGGTGATATGAGCATCGTCGGACCTCGGCCGCTCTATATGGAACAGGTCAAAGAATGGGACGACAGGCAGAAAAAAAGGCTGCTTGTAAAACCAGGAATTACCGGCCTGGCTCAAATATCAGGCAGGGGGGAGCTGACACGCGAGGAGAAGCTTGAGCTCGATGTGCAGTATGTTGAAAATACCGGCCTTTGGTTCGACCTCAAAATTATCCTTATCACTATTGCCCAGATCTTCCGTCGCAAGAGCATCTATGAAAAACGATACTCCATGACGGAAGAGACGCGTGGGCAGAACCGAACCTGATTGCTGTATTACTCCTCTTCTTTCAATCGATAGAATTGCTATTGTGGCACCGACGAGGATTAAACACTGCGCACCTGGTCTTATGCGTGGGGAGCAGCTTGTACTTTTGATTTGGTTTTGGACAAGCCGTAAGTTAGAAATGGAACTATCGCGGCAAATGTTGCTGCGATTGCTGATAACAACCAGGCAGATGAAAATCTGTAATCGACAAGAGTGCAATATAATTCAATTGCCAACATGAGACCAATTGGTAATGCCGCTGCCGCGAAAAGCCATTTGCCCCGAGGAGGTTTGATTCGTAAAAAGTGATGAATAAATCGCAGCCACAAAAGTGTGAAAAAGGCGTAGGCACAGGCACAGAATAGCAAATCGATTCTTGGCCCTTTAACTACCGGATATGCTCTTAAAAAATTGGTCATCGCGAAAATTCCACCGCCGGCTATTACCAGCACAGCCGGCCAGAAATTCACAAACGTTAAAATCGAAAGACCTGTTACTGCGCCTGCCAGGTCGGCAAAGAAATCACGCACGTCAGCGTTACGCCCCACATACATTTGCAGCCATTCGTCAATAACACCATACCAGACTACTGCAAATAAAATGAACCAGACGGTGGGCTTGCGCCAGTGTACTTTTTTGTCCGGGTTGACAGCAAACCACAACAGGAAGGAAAGAAACAGGTACGCGGCGAAATGCATAACCTTGTCCGAAACTGCCACTTGACCGATCCATCGTGGAACATGGGGAATATGAGTTCCGATAAATATGCCCGGCCAGTACAGCAACAAGGCAACCAGCACCACTTTTTGTCTTCGTGATAATACCAACGATTTCCTCCAAACTACCGGGTAATTCTATGGCTATTATTTCGAGTTTTAGGCCGAACTTCTTTAATTCTTTTTCGATTTCACCTATTATATCGGTACTAAGAGCGAATGTACGCTTGAGGGTATTCTTGTGTTCACCTTCAATCTGAGCAGAGTTTTAAGTCCCGATGCTATAAAATGAGAAGCCGTCAAAAACCAGAGACAGAATTCCCGTTGCAATCTGCATTACGCCGACTATCCCGGTAAACGCAGGTTTGCTGGAGACGGTAGAAGCGACCTGCTATGCGTCACAGTAAGGCCGAGTGAAAAAGGCAGGTCTCAGGTCCACCAGCGCCGATGAGCTTCATGGGTTAATTCCCGCTTGTTAAAGCAGAAGCTGTTAACGGCCGATAACTAATATAATGCCTTCAACACAGCTAAACTCGGTCAAAGAACAGCTCTGTGAACTTCCTATAGGCCGTCTGGTTGCTCAGTTCCTTGATTATCTCAGTATAGAGGCGGGCCTGTCCGAAAATACGGTGCTGGCTTACGGCAGAGACCTCAGAGCGTTTGCAGCTTTTGCCGGGTCCCGAAAAGTCCGGGATATCAAAGCTGTCAGGCCCGTTCATATTCAGGAATATTTGGTAAAACTTTCCAAAGCGGGTATGGCGGAGTCTTCAATCAAACGGGCCTTAGTAGCCGTGCGAATGCTCCTGCGATTTGCGCGTTTGCAGAACCTGATTGAGGATGATTTCAGAACAATCATGGAAGGGCCGAAGCTGTGGCAAAGACTGCCCGTGATATGCAGCAAAGACAAAATGCTCGACCTGCTCAATGCCCCCGACCCCAGTGAGGAATTCTATCTGCGCGACAAAGCTATACTTGAGCTGCTCTATGCAACAGGATTGCGGGCAAGTGAACTGGCTGGTTTGAAGACAGGCGACATTAATATCGACATAGGTTATCTGCGTTGCTTTGGCAAGGGCAAAAAGGAGCGCATAATTCCGGTCGGCAGAATTGCTGTCGCCGCAGTTGTCGAGTACCTCCGGAAACTTCGGCCGTCCCTGCACAAGCCATTCAGCGGTGATACCCTTGTTCTTTCACGAACAGGCAGGCCGTTGAGTCGGATAGAGATATGGCGATTGATAAAGAAGTATGCCGCCCGTGCAGGCATGCCGAAAAAACTTACCGTACATACCCTGCGGCATTGCTTCGCGACCCATCTATTGGCCGGAGGAGCCGACCTGCGAAGTGTTCAGGAAATGCTCGGCCATGTGGATATTGCCACTACCCAAATCTACACGCACGTTGACCAGGAAAGGCTTCGCAAAATCCACAAACAGTTCCACCCGCGTCCCTGAGCAAAGCAGCCTGCTTTTCAATTTACAAACACCCATTTTATTTTTATCATTATAGCTTCACCAAAAAATTAGCTTATTGAGGCCTTATTGTGAAAATTGTAGCTGATACGAATATTCCATTTGTGGAAGAATGTTTTTCTTCGGCAGGGCGGGTCACTGTCATTCCAGGACGCCAGATGTCGGCCAAAACCGTGGCTGATGCGGATGTACTTTTGGTACGCAGTGTTACCAAGGTTAGTGAACGGTTACTTGCCGGCAGCAAAGTTAAGTTCGTAGGCACCGCGACGATAGGCTTTGAGCATATTGATATTGACTACTTAAAGAAAAATGGTATCGGCTTTGCCTCTGCTCCCGGCTCTAATGCTAATTCTGTTGCCGAATATGTTGTAGCGGCCTTGCTCGAAATTGGACGAAAGTACGGTTTTGACCTGGACGGCAAGTCGATAGGCATTGTTGGTGTCGGAAACGTTGGCAGTAAAGTCGAGGCTAAGTGCAGGGCTTTGGGAATGGTCCCGGTATTGAACGACCCGCCGTTACATCGACAGACTCAGGACGGCAAGTATCGGCCGCTGGAAGAACTTTTTGGCTGTGATTTTGTAACCCTTCATACGCCTCTTATATTCGAAGGTCAGGATAAGACATATCATCTGGCCGATGAAAGCTTCTTTGATTCGCTAAAAAATGACGCGATATTTATCAATACGTCGCGGGGCGGGGTGGTAAATACCGGTGATTTAAAGAAGGCGATAAAGAACCGTAAAATTAAAGCGGCTGTGCTGGATGTCTGGGAAAACGAGCCTGATATTGATACCGAACTTTTGGATATGGCCGATATCGGCACACCACACATTGCGGGTTACTCGTACGACGGCAAAGTCGCCGGTATGATTATGATTTATAAGGCGGCCTGTGAGCACTTTGATTTAATTCCGAGACATGATGTAAATGCTTTTCTTCCTGAACCGGCGGTGCCGCAAATCAAGCTTCAGCCCGGAGGGCATTCGGAGCAAGAGGTTGTAAGAGATGCCGTAAAAGAGGTTTATAAAATCATAGAAGACGATGGCAAGCTGAGGTCGGTTCTTTCTATGCCGCTGGGCAGGCGATGTGCGACATTCGACCGGCTGAGGAATGAGTATTCCACTCGTCGTGAATTTCAGAATACAAATATTGTTTTAGCTGCGGAGGATGCAGAGAGTAGAGGCAGACTGTTGCAGGCATTAAGAGGAATCGGCTTCAAAGTGAAAAAACCTGAATGAATAGCACAGGCGATACAGTCGAATGGGGAGATAATAAACTGGATTTTTCCAGCGGGACTCTGGTGATGGGTATTCTTAATGTCACGCCGGATTCATTCAGCGACGGCGGACAATTTTTCGAGCCTGAAAAGGCCGTCGAGCACGGTATTAAAATGGCTCGGCAGGGGGCTGCAATAATAGATGTCGGCGCCGAATCGACCCGTCCCGGTTCTAAACCTGTGTCAGCCGCTGAGCAAATAGACCGGCTAAAGCCGATTATAGAAGCCTTGGCAAGGCAGACTGAGATTCCCATCAGTATCGACACCTATGATGTTGAAGTAGCGAGAGCAGCTTTAGTTGCCGGCGCGTCGATTATCAATGACATAACCGCTCTTTCAGACAACGATATGGCCCGTCTGGCGGCCGAGGAAGATGTACCTGTTGTTTTGATGCATATGCTCGGGACACCAGCCACGATGCAGAAGGAGCCAAGATATAACGATGTGGTTACCGAGGTCCTGCAGTTTTTGTTGGACCGGGCCGGAAAAGCGGAAGGATTCGCGATAGCCCGCGATAAAATTTTTATTGACCCCGGTATCGGTTTTGGTAAGACTGTTGAACATAACCTGCAGCTTCTAAGAAATATCAATAAGTTTGTAGCGAGCGGCTATCGTGTTTTGGTAGGTACGAGCAGAAAGAGCTTTCTGGGCGCCATAACCGGCAAAGATGTACCTGCGGAAAGAATCTATGGAACAGCCGCTGCAGTTGCCCATTGTGTCACTGCGGGCGTCTCGATTGTTCGTGTCCACGATGTTGACGAGATGCTCGATGTCGTCAAAGTTACACAGGCCATTAACAGAGCGTAAGGAAAGGGGCGTGTTTTAATGATGTCTTCACATGTGATGATGGCCTTGCTTGTGATTATAGGTTACGCGACGACTCTCGCTGTTATAATCATTGCAGTGGTGGAGTCACACAGAATGGATAAAGGCAGACGTTCGCTATTAAGCCACAGCACTCCGCGACAGGATGAACAACAGTAGGATTATAATACCAGCTTAAGAACTTCGTTTGTGTTTTTGACGAAGGAGAATTTGAGACCTTTTTTGGCCTCGGCTGGCACTTCGGGCATATCCTTTTTGTTTCTGGCCGGCAGAATCACCATTTTCAACCCCGCCTGTTTGGCTGCGAGAATTTTCTCTTTCAAGCCACCTACCGGAAGAACTAATCCCCTCAGTGTTATTTCACCGGTCATGGCACAGTCCGGTCGGGTCGCTTTTTTCAAAAAGGTCGAGACCAGAGAGGTAAACATCGCTACACCCGCACTCGGCCCGTCTTTGGGGATGGCACCGGCAGGTACGTGAATGTGGCAGTCATACTTGCCGAATAACTCACTGTCTATTCCGAGCTTCCCGGCGTTGGATTTTACCAGGGAGAACGCTGCCTCGGCGCTTTCCTTCATCACGTCGCCAATCTGGCCGGTCAAATGCAGCTTGCCTTCGCCGGGCATAATCGCCGATTCGACAAAGAGTATTTCACCGCCGAAAGGCGTATAAGCCAGGGCCGTAGCAACTCCTGGAATCCCGGCTCGCATTGCCAGCTCCGACTCGAATCTGGCAGGGCCGAGAATCTTACCGAGGTCAGCCTTGCCGATAGTTGCCTTTCGTTTTGTCCTTTTTGCTATTTCAGTAGCAATCGTTCTGCATATCGAGGCAATGTCCCTTTCCAGATTCCGCACACCGGCCTCGCGCGTATAACTGTGGATTATCTCTGTTAGTGCCTCGTCTTTAATAACTAATTCATTTTTACTCAGGCCGTTTTCTTTAAGCTGTCTCGGAACCAGGTACTTCTTTGCGATTTGCAGTTTTTCATTTTCCGTATAGCCCGGCAGTTCGATTGTTTCCATCCGGTCCTGAAGCGCAGGCGGAATGGGCTCGGCATAATTGGCCGTCCCGATGAACATCACCTTCGACAAATCGAAGGGCTGGTCGAGATAGTGGTCGGTGAACGTGTTGTTTTGCTCAGGGTCCAGCACCTCTAACAGTGCGCTGGCGGGGTCGCCGCGAAAGTCGGAGCCTACTTTATCCAGCTCATCGAGCATGAATACCGGATTTTTGGTTTTGGCTTTTCTTATCTCCTGCACGATTCTGCCGGGCAGTGCCCCTATATACGTCCTGCGATGGCCGCGAATATCAGCCTCATCTCTTATTCCACCTAATGAAATGCGCACGAATTTTCTGCCCATCGCCCGCGCAATTGATTTGCCGAGCGAGGTCTTGCCCACACCGGGCGGGCCGATGAAGCACAATATTGCCCCTTTGCCGGCCGGGTTGAGCTTGCGCACAGCCATAAATTCGAGGATACGTTTTTTAACTTTTTTGAGATTATAATGGTCGCGGTTGAGTATTCGCTGCGCCTTATTTATGTCCAGTTGGTCTCTGGTTTGAATCGCCCAGGGCAGCTCACAAACCCAGTCGAGATAGGTCCTGATTACGCTGTACTCCGGCGAGGCCGGCGGGATTTTGCCCAGCCGGTCTAATTCCCGCATCGCTTCAGCCTCTACCGCCTTGGGCATCTTCGCCTTTTTAATACTTTTTTCAATCTGTCTTAACTCTTCGGTCTGCCGGTCTTCTTTGCCCAGCTCGGACTGAATCGCCTTTAGCTGTTCCTGCAGGAAGTATTCCCTCTGGCTTTTATCGACCGACTCCTTGACCCTGCCCTGAATCTTATGACTAAGCTCGAGCACCTCTAATTGATTGGCCAATGCAACCGAGATTCTTTCAAGCTGTTTAGCGGCATCCAGCTCTTCGAGCAGTTGCTGTTTTTCAGAAATATCCAGACTCAGGTTCGCCGCTAAAAAGTCGGCCAGGGCTGACGGGTTTTCGATGTTCTCAAGCAATACTGACGCCTCCTCCGGAACATTCGAGCTAAGCTCAATCACTCGATTTGCAGCCTGACGAACGTTTACCATCAGCGCCCGCAGTTTCTTTGTCATTCGGAATTTGACCTTCAGCGGTTTGACCTCGGCCTTGAGATATCGCCTGTTCGAGATGCCCCTGAGGATACGAAATCGCCCGATGGCATGGACAACAATGTGCACCGAGCCCTGCGGAAGTTTTATCACTTTCAGTATCGTCGCTGCTGTGCCAACGGTGTACAGGTCTGAAAAGAGAGGTTTATCGGTTTTGGGATTGCGCTGAGTTACCAGTCCGATTAAAGTATCGTTCGGTTTCACCTGTTCGAGAAGGGCCTTGCTGCGTTCCCGGCCGATAGCTAACGGAGTTACCGTGCCCGGAAAGACCACCGCGTTGCGGATAGGTAAAATACCCAATTCTTTGGGCAAGTAGAGTTCCTGACCGTTCTTGGGCCTGTTTTCCTGCTCGACGTAAAGGTCAATATCCGGCGGCTCATCGCTCGGCAGCTCGATGGCCGAGATGCTGTTCGGATACAACAAAGGTCTTATCTTGTTTGCCATAAGTCGAAATCACTCGTCTTTTTTGCAATGGTTTGGTCGTCCCGTTGGCATAGATGATAATCGATAAGCCGGACTGTTGCAAACAAGAACTGATTGTTGAGGTTCTATGCGGAAGTGCGGCCTGTATCCGTGACAGGCCGTCAGCCGGATAAAAATGGACGTGGTGACAGCGGTAATGCGTACTGTCACCACGCAGGGCTCTTCAGTTAATAGTTTAGCCTTAAAGTTGGTACGGGTAGCATTCCGGTGCGGGCTCGTTTGGCTCGGTCTCAAGCAGAACCGGTTTGTCAAGCCGCAGTGAAAACTCCGGCATAGGCTCGTTGCAGTCTTCGGCAAGCAGCACCGGCTGGATGTAGCCCGGTGATGCCTCCGGCGGCGGAGTGTTTGGGTCGTCCGTAAGCCGGATAAAGCGACTGTCGAAACCACAGCTCGCGTTTGGCATCGTCAAGACTAATATCACTGCCAGAACCATCGCCGAAATAAACCATTTTGTTAAAGGTGCCTTCATAATATTTACCTCCTGAAAATTTTTGCACGTGCTCTCGGTCGTTTTTTAAACTCCTTCGGAATATGTGTCCAAATCCGGTTTTATTACAATCGGGCTCATAATGCCGCTGGGCAGCAATTTTTCCTCGGCGGGAGTAATATCGATTGTGCCGACGTCGCCTGGCTGGGTCGTCTCGCTTCCGCCGTCGTCGAGTGTAGCGCCGATATTGGTAACGTAACCGGAAGGGTACATAGTCGTGTCAGCCATAGAGACTATCGTACCGTAAACCTGGGCGTTGCCTCGAACGTCCACGATACCGCCGACAATCGCACCGGTCAGGACGTTCTCATCGCCGCTTACCGGGTTTGTATTGCCGAGGTTGACGTTGAAATGAGGCGCAAGTATGGTGGCCTCTTTATCGTCGTCGTTCTGGAAGGTTGCGCCGCCTGTGAAATACAGGCAGTTCTTCTGCCAGTTAAAGTAGCTGGGTGTGTCGCTGACTATCGTGCCGTTGAACGTACAGTTATCGAAACGTACATTGTTTGTATAGCTGGTGCTTGTCCGGCTGCAGTCAACATACAGCACGTCTTCGAACGTACAGTTTATAAATAGCGCATTCTTGTTGTCGGGCAGTCTCGCATTCGTGAATGTCTGGTTTTTGTAGATGTATCTCTTCACATAGAGACCTCCCCCGCCTGGCCGGTTCATCGTATAATTTCCGGCGGCATGAGGGAAGTACTCATATCGGTACTTGGTCCCGCAGGTATCGCCCAGACTATCAAGGTTGCCGGTGTAGTTTGTAGCTGAACCGGCATAATAGATATCGCCGCCGCCGCCGTTGCTGTAATATGTAGCCTCTCTGTACTCCGTGGTGTCATAGTCGGAGATATCCATCCCGGGCATGTCTTCATGGCCGTGCACATCATAGTTGTTAACTTCGTGTTATCCGCGGATTACGCTATACTGGTTATTATGTTATTCGTATTGATAATAGTCATTTGTGCTTTGGTATCTTTCAATCTCTTCTTGGGTCAAGACGGTGTTGATAGTTCCTTCTACGCTTGAATCTGCTGTCATATCGAACGGTGATATTTCGGCCTTATTCCAGGAGCTGTAGATATTGCCGTGGATTGTAGAATCACCGGTGAGCCACATACGCCCCCGGCTTGCGATGGCATATTGCATAAGCGTGTTTTCCTTGGTGATTGTCATTTTCATCCGAACTTTTCTTGTTATCTCGTTGTTATTGCCGCTCGCCTCGAACCATACGGTACGCGGGTCGGCGTCACGATAGAACCGGAGTCGAAATGAAACGTTAGGACTTCCAAAACTAATCGGGCCTGTAACAATGCCGTTGCCGTCCGGAATAAATGCCTGGCCTCCGATGGCCGTTGCCGATAATTCATCACAGAAATTTGTCCATGCCAGGTCGGCATCCCCGTCGGAAACCCAATTTCGATTTGTGGGTTGCAAAGTTACGGTGAAGGCGAGCCGCTTGGCACATTCGAGCCCCGACTGTGCGGCATACAGGGCTGCATTTACTTTACGTTGATTGCCGGATATCTGGGCATTGCTGCCAGCCATGCAGCACAGCGAGACTGCCAGTGTCGAGAACAACAGTACGAACACCATCGCTATAATCAGAGCAGCGCCACGACGTGCTCTTCTGCATATTCGTTTGGATTTCATGATGGCCCCCAGGCCGAAAACTTTGAATGGTCTAACTAAAACCACCTTCTAAGAGCTGTTCGCTCCACCTAAAATATAAGAAATAGCAAGGCCGGCACCAAAGCCGAATCCGATTATTACCAAAAAGTGAAGGTCTGATAAAAATGCGGTTTGAAGCTTAAAAAACTACTTTGCAGTCTCCAGTTCGGCGAAATATGAACTGCGCGCAAAAGGCGATGAAATAACCCAGCGAAAACCCATCTCCAGTGCCTGGCTCTTCCATGAGTCGAACTTATCAGGCGGGATATACTCTGTTACGTCGAGGCAGTCTTTAAAAGGCTTGAGATACTGACCGATTGTAATACGTTCACAGCCGACCTTTCGCAAATCTTTTAGTACCTGCCGAACTTCTGCATCCGTTTCACCCAATCCGAGCATTATCGAAGATTTGGTGGGTATGTCCGGATATGCAGCCTTAGCCAGCTTCAGCAGATTCAGTGAAAGCTGATAGTCGCCGCCGCTTCTGGCAACATTGTACAGCGAAGGTACTGTTTCAATATTATGGGCAAAGACGAACGGCAGGGCGTCCCTTAAAATTTCAATTGCCTGTACCTGGCAATTTCGAAAATCAGGCACCAGGATTTCGAATTTCGTTTCAGGACACATTCGCCGCACAGTATTGACACAATCGCGGAAATGTCCTGCTCCGCCGTCAGCCAAATCGTCCCTGTCAACGCTGGTAATGACCGGATATTTGAGTTTCATCTTTCGGACCATTTGGGCAAGACGGGCCGGTTCGGTCGCGTCGGGCGGTTCAGGCTTACCTTTCGTTACGGAACAGAACTTACAGTTTCGCGTGCATACGTTGCCTAATATCAGGACCGTCGCCGTTCCCCGGCTCCAGCACTGACCGCGGTTGGGACAATTCGCATTAACGCATATAGTCTCAAGCTCAAGATTGTTGAGCACATTCTGCGTATGTACGAATCCCTCGCCGGCACCAATCGGCCTTTTCAGCCACGCCGGCAGCTTTCGTTTCGCATTTGTTTCTATTCGTCCTGTCATCCCAGAAACTTCTGCAACAACTTCTTAAGTGACTCTTTCGCCTGTTCCATTGAGGCTTGCCTGCCTGTCTCTGCGAGCACTGATGTCATCTTCACATCATCAAGTCCGCACGGTACGATATAATCGAAGATGCCAAGGTCATTATTGATATTTATTGCCATGCCGTGATAAGCGATGGATTTCGAAACTCGAACGCCGACAGAAGCAATCTTTTTTCCGCCTGCCCACAACCCCGGATAACCTTTATATCTGCCGGCGATAACCTCCAGGTCAGCCAGCAATTCAATCCCTGTCTGCTCCAGCGTTCGTATATAGTCGCTTATTCCCAGGTGAAGCTCTTTGAGATTGACAATCGGATAAAAGACAAGCTGCCCCGGATTATGGGCGGTCGTTCCGCCGCCTCTGCGTATCTCAACAACATCTATTCCCTTGCCGGCCAGTTCATCTTTATCAAGAACAACCTTGTTTGCACTTTGCCTGGCGCCGAGTGTTATGACCGGTTTGTGCTCGACAACTAAAACAGTATCACCAATCTGTCCCAGCCTTCTCTTGCTGCACAGTTCGTGTTGTTCGCTTAAGATTTCCGAATAATCGGCCAGCCCGCAGTCGATAATATCGAGCGTCCCTGCCTGCTGTTGTTCTCGAGTTACTGCCATTTTCAATTCTCAGGCCTTTGCTCGCGGCGGTATGTGCAAACTTGTGCCAAACGCATCTTCCCAAGCCTCTTTCAAAACCTCTGATACCGTGGGATGCGCAAAGCACACATCGGTAATCTTTTGTGTGCTGCCTAAAAGCGCCGTCGCCGCAGCAATCATCTCCGTCGCTGTTGACCCCACTATAGTAATGCCCACAACCTTATTATCAGCTTTGCTTTTTATAACTCGCACTTCTCCTGCGGTTTCATTGTGCGCCAGGCTTCGACCGTTGGATTTAAACAGTGCTTTGCCGACGTATGTTTCGATTCCTTCATCGGCGCATTTTTTTTCGTTTTTGCCGACCGACGCCACCTCCGGAAACGTATAAACCGCCCGCGGAACGAGCGAGTAATCATACATCTTCTCGTCACCGCCGGTGACATTAGCCGCTGCCACCTCCGCTTCGGCAAACGCTCCATGTGCGAGGAACGTGGTACCTACTACATCGCCTAATGCATATACGCCGGGTACGTTGGTTTGCATCTTTTCATTTACTTTTATAATCCTGCCGTTCATCTCGAGCCCCAGCGCCTCGATAGTTTCCTTATCACAGGTTGCCCGGCGACCGACCGCGACCAGCACCTTTTGGGCCTGAAGATTTTGTCCCGATTCGAGCGATACCGTTGCCCCGTCAGCCCCGACGGTAACAGCGGTTACCTTCTGACTGACCAGAGATTCGATGCCGAGCTTTTTGAATTCTCTTGTTATTATCTTGCCGACCCATTCATCTTCGAACGGCAGCAACTGCGAAAGCGCTTCTACAATTGTCACTTTTGTCCCGACCGCCGAGTATACACAGGCCATCTCACAGCCGATTACCCCGCCGCCGATGATTACCATTGATTCGGGAACGGAAGCAAGATTCAAGGCCTCGTTGCTGCTTATGATAGTTGTGCCGTCAAACGCAAAAGTCGGGATTTCCACCGGCTCAGAACCTGTTGCGATAATAATATTTTTTGCTTCAATGTCGGTATTGCCGTCTTGGGATTCGACTCTGACCTTATCAGCGGCGGTAGCGATGCCGCGTCCCCGGAATAGCTTGATACCGTTACTTTGCATCAGGCCGGTAACACCTTTATTGAACCCGCCTACGATAGCATCTTTTCTGGACTGCATCTTTTGCCAGTTCGGTTTTACCGAGCCGATTTCCAACCCCATCAACGGGGCGTACCTGGCCAGCGTCAAAAAATGTACCGAGCCGAGCAGGGCCTTTGAAGGGATACAGCCGCGATTTAAGCATGTCCCGCCCATCGCATCTTTTTCCACCAGTCCGACCGAAGCGCCTTTTTGAGCACAGCGAATCGCTGCCGAATAGCCCCCCGGCCCGCTGCCTATCACAAAAACATCGAATTTCTCAGCCATAGTCTATCCCTCTTGCCGATTTAGGATATTTCAATTTTCACATTATTTGAAACACGCAGTATAGCATAAAGTCGCTAAAGACAAAATCCAAGCTTTGCAGAATCGAATGATTTTGAGGCCGTGAGATTGGTGTCTAAATCCCTATTTCCCAACGGTAGTTTGGTTAGCTGGAAAGAACCCGAGTGTTCCTGAATCAAGCTGCAAAATCAATCCCGCATCAGGGTCGATACCGACGCAATTGCCCGTAAAATCTCTGCCGTCGTGTATTACTGTTATCCTCTGGCCCAGCAGGGTGCTAAGTTCTCGCCATCTGTTTAGTATCATCTCGCCGCTTTTCGTCGCTTCTTCGAGCCAGTGTTCTATCGAGGCGATTAGTCTCTTAGTAACTGTAATCCTGTCGCAAAAAGTTTGCATTTCTATATCTATGCTGGTTGCCGTTGATGCAAGCTCGGCAGGAAAATCTTTTTGATGGCAGTTGATTCCTATACCGATAATATAGGCTTTTCCGTTTTCAGTCTGTTTTGATTCGAGCAGTATCCCCGCCGCCTTTTTACCGTTAAGCATTATGTCATTTGGCCACTTAATTCTTGCCGTTTCACCTATAGCTTCAGCCGCTGCTACCGCAGCCGTCAGTGACAATAATTCTGCGTCCAAACTTTCGTTGGTCAGAACAATAGAACAAAGAACGCTTTGGCCCTTACCTCCGCACCATCTGTTCCCTGCTCGTCCTCGGCCTGACGCCTGTTCCTCTGCCAGAATTACCAGGCCGTCATTTTTCGGGTCGCCTGCATATTCCGCGGCAGTATCATTGGTGCTTGAAACCGTTGCCAGGACAATTACCTGCCTGCCGATACGCTTTGTTTTGAGCCCATCACGTATCCTGTCCGCATCGAGAGGGTCTTTTGACGGCATCAGGTCACCTGTCAAGGCCGATATCGACGGCGATAGCTGAATGTGTAATGGCCCCAACTGCGATGCGGTCGATGCCGCACCGGGCTATCGCCGAGACGTTATTCAGCGAAACATTGCCGGATGCCTCCAACAGTGGTTTTTTGCCTTTGCCGCGCATCTTATTTCGCATCTCGACGGCGTGATTAAGCTGCCACTGACCCATGTTGTCCAGCAATACAATGTCAATACCCGGGATATTCAGTACGTGGTTAAGCTGGTCGTCCACATGGTCAACTTCCACCGCGACGAACTTTGCGTGCTGAATCTTGCGTGCGTTTTCAACTATCTTCTTTAGTTTAGGGTGGAAATCCCTGCCGAGTTCTGCCAGGTGATTATCCTTAATCAGCACGGCATCATACAGCCCCAGCCGATGGTTATGCCCGCCGCCACACCGTACCGCATATTTTTCGAGTATCCGCCAGCCGGGCGTTGTCTTTCGCGTGTCGTATATCCTGGCTCCGGTCCCCTGAACCGCCCGCACATATTTGGCGGTGGTAGTAGCTATTCCGCTGAGCCGCTGCAGAAAATTCAGGAGTACGCGTTCTGCGCTGAGCATTGCCCGCAGCGGACCTTCTATTGTACCAAGTCTGCTGCCCACATGAGCGGACTTTCCGTCCTTGATATGAACTTTCAACGTCAGCCTTTCGTCGTATCTTCTGAGAATCTCAGCCGCTACGTCCATACCGCATACCATAATCTCCTCACGTGAGATGATATCAGCTTTGGCGGTTTTGTCCTTTTTGAACAGCAGCTTGCTGGTGATATCCTCGGTCCCGAGGTCCTCGCTGATGGCCAAATCGATTATCTGTTTTACCTGCTCGAGGTTAAGTTTTTTCATTATCCCTTCTTTCTGTAATCACAAAAAACTATTTTCTCCGCCTTCTTCTCGCCTTTACTGACGCCTTGGCCTGGTCCTTTTTTGTTTTGCTCGCTATGACAAGCTCGGGCAGGTCCCTGAGCTCCTTAAGCTGGTCGCGCAGCATCGCCGCCCGTTCGAAATCCAGCGCCTCTGCCGCTTCGAGCATCTCTCTTTCAATTTGCCCTGCCAGCTCGACCCTGTCGTATTCCGTTTCTTCGAACCTGACCGCCTGGCGGGCCGTCTGCCTGGCCTTTACCTGCTCGCTGAGAGTTCGGCGGATTTCCTTCTTTATCGTTTCAGGCTCAATACCATACTCTTTGTTATATTCCATCTGAATTGTACGGCGGCGATTGGTTTCGTCAATAGCTTTCTGCATCGAGGCTGTAACAGTATCCGCATACAGGTACACGGTCGCATCGACGTTTCTGGCCGTTCTGCCGATTGTCTGAATCAGTGATGTCTGGCTTCGCAGGAATCCCTCCTTGTCGGCATCGAGTATCGCCACCATCGAAACCTCCGGCAAATCCAGCCCTTCGCGCAGCAGGTTCACACCCACCAGAACATCGAAATTGCCGGCCCGCAAATCACGAAGAATCTCTATTCGTTCGAGCGTGTTTATCTCACTATGCAGATAGCGGCACCTGAACCCTTTCTTGGTGACATAATCCGAAAGGTCTTCAGCCATTCGTTTGGTCAGTGTCGTAACGAGCACCCGCTGGTTAGCTTTGACCCTTCCTTGAATTTCGCCCAGCAGATGCGGCACCTGGTCCCTGGCGGGGTGTACGAATAACTGCGGGTCCACCAGGCCGGTCGGCCGGATGACTTGTTCCACAACCTCGCCGTCACACTTGTCCATTTCGAACGGTCCGGGCGTGGCCGAAACGAATACCACGTTTCGCCAGTTCTGCCTGAACTCTTCGAATCGCAACGGCCGGTTATCAAGTGCGCTGGGCAGGCGGAATCCGTGCTCGATGAGCACTTCTTTCCTGCTCCTGTCACCGGCCCACATCGCCCGAAGCTGCGGGATAGTTACATGTGACTCGTCGATGAATAAAAGAAAATCTTCCGGGAAGTAGTCAATCAGGGTATAAGGCCTTGCCCCCGGCTCCAGACCGGCAAGGTGACGCGCGTAGTTCTCGATTCCGCTGCAATATCCTACCTCCTGAATCATCTCCAGGTCATACATCGTTCGTGCCTGAAGCCGCTGCGCTTCGAGCAATTTACCCTCCTGGTTCAACTGTTGCAGCCTCTGTTTCAACTCGGCCTTGATGCCCTCCACCGCCGAATCGATTCTGTCCGCCGGCATAACGTAATGCTGGCAAGGGTAGATAAAAACCTGTGACTCCGAAGCCAGTATTTCTCCGCTTGTTGGGTTGATATAGTTTATCTGCTCGATCTCATCGCCGAAGAACTCGAATCGAATCCCGAACGACTCATACGACGGGTGCAGCTCGACCACGTCTCCTCGAACTCGAAATGTTCCCCGCTTGAAATCTATATCATTTCGGGAGTACTGCAAATCGGCGAATCGCCCGAGCAGGTAATTTCTTTCGACCTCATCGCCGACCCTCACCGCTACCACCGACGCCTTGTAATCCTCCGGCGAACCGAGGCCGAAAATACACGAAACCGACGCGACTATAATCACATCATCTCTTGTCGAAAGACTGGTCGTGGTCGATAGCCGAAGACGGTCCAAATCGTCGTTTTTAGACGCGTCCTTTTCAATGTATATGTCACGCTGAGGAATATACGCCTCCGGCTGATAGTAATCGTAGTAGCTGACAAAGTATTCGACCGCGTTATCCGGGAACAGCTCCTTGAATTCCTCGTACAACTGCGCAGCCAGGGTTTTATTGTGTGATATGATAAGCGTAGGTCTCTGCAGCTGTGCGGCTACGTTGGCCATCGTAAAGGTCTTGCCGCTGCCCGTTACGCCCATCAGTGTCTGGTACTTTTTACCGTGTCTGAGGCCCTCGGCCAGCTTTTCAATCGCCTGCGGCTGGTCCCCGGCGGGATTGAATTGGCTGTTTAACTTGAATCGGCCCATATCGCTGCAAAAACCTTGAAAAAGCACAAAATCCTAATTTTAGGCTTCCGGCGTACTCAAAGCAAGCCCCATAGATGATTACCGGCAAATACCGCAATTTACACCGACCCGAAGATTGGCTATAATACACCGCTTTACAGTTAGGATGAAGTCGCGGACAATACCCATGCGGCCCGCCCCCGCGTCTTCCGACGCGAGTCGGGGCGGCGGGCCGATTTTTGTTTATGGAGAGTTGTATCTGTGCCAATTTCTGAATATAAGTGCAGTAAATGCGGCAGGATAAGTGAATTTCTCGAAAAGACCGGCGGAACCGCTAAAAGACGGTGTCCACACTGCGGCAACAGCGATTTGGACAAGCAGTTTTCAGTGTTCGCCGCACAGGTCAAACAGGGGCAGTCGAAGAAATGTCTGAGCTGCACCGACGCCGGCTGTCCCCACGCAAAGGGATAATTCGATAGACCAGTGGATGAGCAGATGAGCGATAAAAAAGGAAGTTACGATTTCAACTCCATAGAGAAGAAGTGGCAGGCGTACTGGCTGCAGAACAGAACCTTTGCGGCCGTCGACTGTGACGAATCGAAACCCAAATATTACGTCCTCGATATGTTTCCGTATCCGAGCGGCCATGGCCTGCACGTAGGCCATCCGGAAGGCTACACTGCCAGTGACATTGTTTCACGCTATAAACGCATGAACGGTTTTAATGTCCTGCATCCGATGGGCTGGGACGCATTCGGTCTGCCTGCCGAGCAGTACGCCGTCAAGACCGGCACACCGCCGGCCGAGACCACCAGGGCCAACATCGACAACATACGACGGCAGATTCAATCTCTGGGTTTCAGTTATGACTGGGACAGGGAGGTCAATACCACCGACCCCGGTTATTACAAATGGACCCAGTGGATTTTCCTGAAGTTCTTTAACAGCTATTTCGATGACGCCGAGCAGAAAGCAAAACCTATCGAACAATTACCTGTTCCGGAAGGTTTATCACAGGAAGACAAGCGAAAATACATCGACGACCGTCGCCTTGCATACGAGGCCGAGGTGGCTGTTAACTGGTGTCCGGAACTGGGAACTGTACTGGCCAATGAAGAAGTGGTAGGGGGTCTTAGCGAACGTGGCGGACATCCTGTTATCAGAAAGCCGATGCGCCAGTGGATGCTCCGCATAACAAAATACGCCGAGAGGCTGCTCGAAGATTTACAAGAAGTTGACTGGCCTGAGTCTATTAAGAAACTTCAGTTCGACTGGATAGGCAAAAGTATCGGGGCAGAGGTCGATTTCGCAGTTGACGGTTTCGATGAAGTGCTGCGTGTCTTCACGACACGACCCGATACACTTTTCGGCGCAACTTATATGGTCCTGGCTCCGGAACATCCGCTCATAGACCAAATCACCACTGCCGAACATAAGGAGGCTATTGCCAGGTACCGCGAAGAAGCTGCTCGCAAGAGCGATTTGGACCGTACCGACCTTGCCAAGGAAAAGACCGGCGTATTCACCGGGGCATACGCAATTAATCCCGTCAACGGCCAGAAGATTCCAATCTGGATTAGTGACTATGTTTTAATCAGCTATGGGACCGGCGCGATTATGTCGGTGCCCGCTCACGATGAGCGTGACTTCGAGTTCGCAAAAAAATTCAATCTGCCGATTATTGCTGTGGTCGAATCGTCCGATGCCGAGCTTGCACAAGCCGTTAGAAAAGGACAGGCCTGTTACATCGGCGACGGCAAAGCGATTAACAGCGGACAGTTTGACGGCCTTACCACGGCCGAGTTCAAAGAAAAAATTACACAGTGGCTTGCGGAACGGAATCTGGGCTGCAAAGCGATAAATTATAAGCTTCGTGACTGGCTTTTCTCGCGGCAGAGATACTGGGGCGAGCCGTTTCCGCTTCTGCACAAGGAAAACGGCGAGGTAATAAGTGTATCTGAAGACCAGTTGCCGCTGAAACTGCCGCACGTCGCGGATTACAAACCCAGCGGCACCGGTGACCCGCCGCTGGCCAATGCGGGCGATTGGCTCGATGTAACTTTACCCGACGGCACGAAGGCAAAGCGCGAAACCAATACTATGCCGCAATGGGCCGGAAGCTGCTGGTATTACCTGCGCTACATCGACCCTAAGAACAACGATTGCTTCTGTGATGGCGGGAAAGAAAAGTATTGGATGAACGTCGATTTGTATATCGGCGGCGCCGAACACGCGGTGCTGCATCTGCTTTATTCGCGGTTCTGGCACAAGCTCCTTTATGATTTGGGTTATGTCAGCACCAAAGAGCCGTTCCGGAAACTCGTCAATCAGGGGATGATACTCGGCGAGGACGGCCAGAAAATGAGCAAAAGCCGCGGCAACGTCGTCAATCCCGACCGGGTCATCACCGACTACGGCGCGGATTCGATGAGATTGTATGAGATGTTCATGGGGCCGCTCGAAGCAGTAAAACCGTGGTCCATGCAGGGCGTCGAGGGTGTACACAGATTCCTCCAGCGGCTATGGCGGTTGATAGTGGACGAAGATACAGGTGAACTTTGCGAACAGGTGAAAAACGCCGATGCCGATGAGGCCGCGCTTCGATTACTTCACCAGACCATAAGAAAAGTCACAAAAGACATAGAAGAGTTCGGATTCAATACTGCTATCAGCCAGATGATGATATTGCTCAATCATCTCAGCAGGCAGGACGTTCAGCCGAAAGACGTGCTTGAGAAACTCGTCCTTATACTTGCTCCGTTCGCGCCGCACGTCGCCGAAGAGCTCTGGTCAAAGCTCGGCCATACAAACAGCCTGGCTTATGAATCCTGGCCCAGGTATGAAGAAAAACTGGCGAAGGAAAGAGAAATAGAGCTTGCCGTTCAGGTCAATGGTAAGATTAAGGATAGAATTGTAGTTTCGGCTGATGCCGATGAGCAGACTATCAGGCAAAGCGCATTGAACAACGACAAGGTAGCCGCGGCCCTGGCCGGCAAAGAACCTAAAAAGGTTATCGTAATTAAATCGAGACTGGTTAATATAGTCGTTTAATACATCGCATTGATAATTTAACTTCTCTCTTAGTCAATGATTAAGCCGGATGACGGATATATTGCTTTTATTGTAAATCCCAAGTCGGGTGCGAGCTACAGCGGCTTGCAGACTCGGCCGTTGGAAAAGTATTTCGCTTCCAGGGGTTTTGAGGTACGGGCTAACCTGACCAAATCGCTTGATGACGCCTGTGAGCTGGCCACCGAAGCGGCGGTGGATTACAACTGCGCCGCCGTCGTAGCTGCCGGTGGCGATGGCACCATCAGGGAAGTGGCACACGGACTGGAGGGTTCCGACAAACTGCTTCTGATTGTGCCGCAGGGAACCGAAAACCTGTTAGCCAATGAGCTCGGCTACGACCACAGGCTCGAAACAGTAGTAAAGACTTTTGAGGCCGGCTTCACGAGAAATCTGGACCTGGGCCGGGCCAACGGTAAGTGCTTCACATGCATAGCCGGTTTTGGTTTCGATGGTGAAGTCGTCGCAAAAGTTCATCGTGCCCGCGACGGGCATATTTGTCACATGGATTACTTCTGGCCTGTCTGGCGGTCGTTCTGGGCCTACAAGTTTGAGCCGATGAGGGTGACAGCCGACGGCAATGAGGTTTTTAACGACCGTGGTCTTGTTTTTGTGGGCAATATCTCTCGCTATGCCCTGGGCCTCAATATTCTGCACAGGGCCGATTACAGTGACGGCTTACTGGATGTCTGCATATACAGATGCGATAACCACCTTAAACTTTTGAAGCATTCGCTTCTAACGGTGATGAAGCAGCACTGGAACAGGCATGATGTCATCTATCTTCAAGCCAAAAACATTACCGTCAGCGCCGATTCGAATAATATCACTACTGAAATTGACGGTGACCCGGGCCCTCGGCTGCCGGTTAATATCGAAGTCGTTCCACAGGCTGTAAAAGTGTTGGTGCCGGAAAACGCCAGACCTGCGGGTCTTAGAACGCGTATATTACGGGCTTTGAAGTAAGCTGGTCGTTCTAATTTTAATCTGGACGGAACACTATGAAAACTGATGGTTTTGTGATTGGTGACGGCGCCGGTAAGGGTAGTTTGAAGCCTGTAAAAAAATGTGTACAGGCGGGTCTTAGTGAGCCGTTGTTTGTTATTGCAGGCCCATGCGTGATTGAGGACGAGAATATATGCAGGAAGATTGCCGAACAGCTACTGAAAGTCACGCAGAAACTCGGCCTCGGTCTTGTTTTCAAGGCCAGTTTTGACAAGGCTAATCGCAGCAGCATATCCAGCTTCCGTGGGCCCGGCCTCGAAAAGGGCCTGGCCGTGCTTGCCGCTGTCCGGGATGAATTCGACGTGCCGGTGATGACCGATGTTCATGAAACCTGCCAGGTACAGCCCGTAAGCCAGGCTGTTGACTGTCTGCAGATACCGGCTTTTCTATGCAGGCAGACCGACTTATTGTGTGCATGTGCCGAGACACAAAAACCGGTCAATGTTAAAAAGGGTCAATTCATTTCGCCTGCGGAGATGAAAAACGCAGTGGAAAAACTCAGGGCCTGCGGCAATCACAAAATAATGCTGACAGAGCGAGGAACTTTCTTCGGCTACAACCGTCTCGTTAATGATATGACCGCTATTAGTATTATGAAGGGCCTTGGCTGCCCGGTAATATTCGACGCCACCCACAGTGTGCAGATGCCAGGAGGTCTTGGCACTGCAAGTGCGGGCAATCGCGAGATGGCCCCCGTCCTGGCTCGGGCGGCGGTTGCAGCCGGTGCAAACGGCCTGTTTATCGAAGTGCATACCGAGCCCGAAAAGGCCAAATCCGACGGTGCTTGTATAATGCCTATCGAATGGGTTGAAGAGACGCTCAGGACCTGTAAAGAGATATTCGAAATTGTCCGCCGAAAATAAAACCAGACAGAACAAGCAATATATCTTCGGGCCCGTCCCGTCCCGTCGCCTGGGCCGCAGCCTCGGCGTTGACATTGTCCCCTTTAAGCTCTGTCCGCTCGACTGTGTATACTGTCAGCTTGGCAGAACCACAGATAAAGTTGTGGTACGGAAAGATTATGCTCCGATTGACGAGGTTATAAACGAGCTTAAGCAGCGTCTTGGCGAAGGCATCGAGGCCGATTTCATTACAATTAGCGGCTCAGGTGAGCCGACACTGCACAGCAGGTTAGGTGAACTGATAGACCGCATCAGAACCATATCGAAAATCCCCGTAGCGATACTGACAAACAGTGTCTTGTTCGATGACGAGTCGGTACGTTCTGATTGCTGCCGGGCCGATGTAGTTTTGCCATCGCTCGATGCCGCCGACCAGCAGACATTTGAGCGAATCAACAGGCCTTGTGGGAATATCAGTATTGAAAACGTCATTTCCGGCTTATGCGAGTTCAGGAATCAGTTCCAGGGGCGGATTTGGCTTGAGGTGTTCATCGTTGACGGAATCAACACCGCTCCGCGGCAGATTGCCAATCTGCGTGCCGCAATCGAGCGAATCAGACCTGATAAAGTCCAGTTGAATACTGCGGTCCGTCCGACAGCCGATTTCAATATTGCAAAGGTTACCCGGGACCGGCTCGAACAAATAGCCTCGAACTTTGGTGACAGAGCCGAAGTCGTCGCAGATTTTACCGCTGTACACATTGATAAACATATGACTCGCAGTTCCGAAGATATTCTGGAAATGCTTAGACGCAGGCCCTGTTCCCTGGACGATATTTGTCACGGCCTGGCGATGCCGCCCAACGAGGTTATCAAGCTTATCGAAATACTCCGCGACAGGGGGCTTGTCGAAGTGGTCGAAACCGCCGGGGTTCTATTTTTCAGAACTTGTCCAACACCACCGATAAAGTGACTCATTTTCACCGTTTTTACCGCAATTGACATGTCTTTTTGTAAAGCCTCAGCCGTTATTGGCCGATAAAACCTTTGGAAATTTGGCCTTATAAGCGATTTTATCAGGTTTACGGCAAAATCTTTTTTTCTGCTTTAGTTGGCTGCTCTTAGGCCGATAAATACTGTTGGTAGTCGTTCGTTTACTTGTGGGACAGCTAAATGGTCAAAAGGCAGCGACAGCTAACCCTGAATAAGGGACCAGAGAAGTTTATCTTCCGGTACGATGTCGGACATGAAGATGAATTGATAGATGCTATGATTGACCAGGCCAAAGACACGAGAACACACTTTGACTGGTTCGACGCGGCTGTGCTTAGTTTTAAGCTGACTCAGTCTTTGATATGCCAGGCCGATGAGCTGCTACAGGCAAACGGCGACTTTGAGATTGAAAGCGGTAATCTGCAAAGCTGATTATTGAGGAAAATGTAGTATGGAAGGCAACAATACTGTCAACGATTTTTTGAACTATCTTAAATTCGAGAAGCATTTTTCCGAGCACACCGCGAAGTGCTACGGCGCCGACCTGGCTCAGTTTGCTGAGTTTCTGCTCGCTAAATCCGATGACGATTATGGCCGGCACAGTGACAGCGGCTCAGCCGGCGGCGACCACAGCACAACGGGCCTGGCCGTTCAGACTAAGACTAAGGTTGACCAGTTGATGCTGTCGGTTGACATCAATTCTATTCGCGCCTATTTAGCCAAACTGAACGACAAGCAGTATTCCAAAAGCACCATTGCCCGAAAGCTCGCGACGCTGAGAAGCTTCTATAAGTTCCTGCTCAAGAGAGGGTCGGTCAGTTCAAATCCGGTCACAGCGGTCAGGACACCGAAACAGGACAAGAAGCTGCCTCGATTCCTCGAATACGAAGAGGTTAAGAGGCTGCTTTGGACCCCGCCGACAGATAGCTGGCTCGGTGCCAGAGACAAGGCGATACTGGAAGTGCTCTACAGTACCGGAATAAGGGTCAGCGAGCTGGTGGCTTTGAATATGGATGACGTCGATTTCCTCGGTGAGGTGGTCCACGTTCGAGGCAAGGGCAAGAAAGAAAGAATCGCCCCGATTAGCTCCTCTGCCTTGCAGGTGATACAGCACTACATGGAATACAGGAACAAAAGGGCACAAAGTAACCAGAACTTCGACCCGAAGGTTCTTTTTGTAAATAAGCACGGCAGGAGACTGAGCACGCGAAGTGTCCGCCGTAAGATGGATAAATATCTCAAGATAGCTGGTCTGGACCCTGCCATCAGCCCGCACACCCTGCGGCACAGCTTTGCCACGCACATGCTGAACAATGGTGCGGACCTGCGAAGCGTACAGGAGTTGCTGGGACATCAATCGCTTTCCACTACTCAGATATACACGCACCTGACAACGAAAAAGCTCAAGGATGTTTATGACAGTGCCCACCCGCGGGAAAATGAAATGTCGCAGGACAGGACTGAAGAAGGAGCACGACAACCCGAAGAATCACGTTGGTAAGGTAACTACGTCTGGATAAACAATAGGGCCGCCGTCCGGCGGCCTTTTTTATTTGTCATTGTGGCTGTGATTTTCGCCTATATATTCCGGGACCAGCGCTTTGATTGCCTGGACTATTCGATTATGGTCTTGCGTCTGGGCCAGCACAACAAGCTCTTTAATCGCAGACTCGAGCCTGTCACGGTCAACGGAAATATTCTTCCATATCCCAATTTTTGAATGCCGCGTGGGCAGCATATCTTCGCCGGTTATCGACAGTTCTTCGAAGAGTTTTTCACCAGGCCGTGGGCCGGTGAACGTGATGTCGATATCTTCACTGGGCCTGAAGCCGCTGAGTATTATTAACTCGCGGGCCAAATCCACGATTTTGACCGGCTCTCCCATATCCAGAACGAATATTTCACCGCCTTTGCCCATAGACGCAGCCTGAAGCACAAGCTGGCTCGCCTCCGGGATAGTCATAAAGTATCGTTTCATATCCGGGTGTGTGACCGTTACAGGGCCTCCGTCGGCGATTTGCTTCTTGAAAATCGGCACCACCGAGCCGTTTGAGCCGAGCACGTTGCCGAAACGCACCGTGACAAAATGGGTCTTGCTCTTTTCGTTGAGGCCCTGGATATACATTTCAGCTATGCGCTTGGAGGAGCCCATCAAAGACGTCGGATTTACGGCCTTGTCGGTACTTATCATTATGAAACTCGCCACGCCGTATTTATCGGCGGCATCGGCGACGGTACGCGTACCGACAACGTTGTTCTTGATTGATTCGCCGGGATTGGTTTCCATCAACGGTACATGCTTATGTGCCGCGGCGTGTATCACAACATCCGGCTTGTATCGGTTGAATATCTGTTCCACCCGGATTTTGTCGGTAATGTCACATATTATTGCCCGCACTTGGATATCGGGAAAACGGCTGTGTAGTTCACGGTCGATGTTAAACAGTGGATTCTCAGCCTGCTCCACGAGCAGCAGTTCTTTAGGCTCGAAGTTGCATACCTGCCGGCACATCTCCGAGCCGATAGAGCCGCCTGCGCCAGTTACCAGAATTACCTTGTGACGCAGGTAGTCTTCTATAAGGTTAAGGTCGAGCTGAACCGCTTCTCGGCCGAGCAGATCGTTAATGTCAATGTCGCGAATCTGCGAAACACGGAAACGGCCCGAAGCGATATCGGTTATGGACGGAACCGTTCGAAACCGTACCTTGGCTCCCTCGCAGACCTGGATGACGCGACGAAGCTGTTGATGGGTCGCGCTCGGCATTGCTATGGCTATTTCGTCAATATTGTGCTCCCGGCAGATGCTGGCGAGCTGTTCGACTCTGCCGAGAACGGGTATTCCGTGTATGCTGATATCCTGTTTAGAGGTGTCATCGTCTATAAATCCAATCACTTCATATTCCGCGACCTGCATGCGGTGAATCTCACGCAGCAGCGCCTCTCCCGCGTTGCCTGCTCCGACTATCAAAAAGCGTTTGAGCCTGCCGGTTTGCACGGTGCGGAACTCTTCGTGGTACAGCCGTATCGCCATTCGCATACCAGACAGAATCAGAATTGTGCCGAACATGTCAGCCATGAAGATACCCTGGCTCATTTCGGTCAGACTATCCAGGTAAGGATTTCTGCGGAGGGCGGGTGTGTAGAGGAAGAATACCCACAGAACGAATATCACGCCGGTACTGGCAAGTGAAGCCCTGGCTATACCAAACAGGTCTGTTATACCCACGTACCGCCACCAGCCGCGGTACTGCTGGAAAAACCCAAATATAGACAGCTTTATAATCAATACCAGCACAAGCATTATCGGGTACTGCTTGATTAGCCATGTGCCTCGAAACTGCATGTTACTGGCTACGAGGAATGAGAACATCAGCGATAAGGTAAAAGCAACAGCGTGGGCAAAGACTATCAGCGGCTTACGATAAGCAAGAAGCATCGAGGTTGGGGCCGATGAATCTAATTGGACCTTACTTGTCTGCTCTGGACCTGTCGCGGACTTCGGCATAGCTGTCTTAGATATATGTACGGTAACAAAATTAACTTAACATTCAGTCTAACAACAATTTAAGAGTGTGTCAAGAAACGACACCGGCTTACCTGTGGCCCCGCCGGGCACATCATTTATCCCTCCGGCATGCAGGAACGACTATCAGCCCGGGCACATTTTATCCTCAATGCCGAAATACATGGTTCGGCTGGACAAAAACTGTTCAGGCCGTATATGCTTCAAGGCTTGTTAGTCGGTATCATTGCCTTGCGATTCGCTCTGGCTGTCCTTTTCCTGCGCATCTGTCGTACTAATCTCACTCGAAACAGGGGCTTGGCAAATCTCATCAATGGGCGTATTGTCGACTTTGTTTCGAAGCAGAGCGTAGATTATCGTGTTCGCCGAGAAATAAAAGCTCATTATAAAAGCTACTATAAGACCCAGGATAATAAGTATGAAAGCATGTATAATCAGGGCCGCGAACCATTCTGTACCGCTTGAAGTGGCCTCTAATGCAGTCCCGCTGAGGTTCTGGAAATAAGGCTCCGGCCAGATTGCCTCGAACTTCTGCTCACCTTTGCCAAACAGACCAAGACCTAATGAGAATCTGGTGACAAGTAGCAGCAGGAATGCAAAGAAGCGAACGAATATATAGCATATCGCGCCATAGACGGCCGCAAGGGCGGTATATAGAACCATTCTCCACGGTCTCGAATACACGTAGTTAAACGAACGGCTGATAGCGTCAAAGCAGTCGAGCCCGTCGTAGGCCAACGCCGGAAACATAAGGTTAAATCCGGCCCCGGCCAATATCAAAACAATCGTTATAACAATACCGATTATCAGCGCTAATGCGAAAAACAGAGCAACTAAAATCTCGCCCGCATATGGAATATAGACAAAAAGGCCTAACAGAAAGATACAAAAACCAAGCACAATCGAAATAGCTATCGGCGCTAAAGGCGCCGCTAAAAAGCTGACGAATTTTTTGGTGCTGTATTTGAGGGCCTCGGAGATGCCCGGTTTTTCACCGTGTGCAAATTGTAGAGCTGATATTCTGCAAATGGCTCCTCCGGCAACGCATACTACGACGAGTTTTATGGCTGCAAATATTATAGAATACCAAAAGTGATATTTGAAAGACCAGCCGACAGCGTTGAAATAATCAGCGACCCCTTCGACTGCGGAACCAAATCTGCCGTTGAGAACAGAATCCACGGTTTTCTCGAATTGTTTTGCTGCGTGCCTCCACATCGTTGAAAATACACCAACACTTTGGCCGTTGTCTTTATTCAGCTCGATAAATTCAGCCACGGCTGAAGGTTCCTGCATGTAAACACTCAGCTCCGTGACTTTGCCGCCGGCGGTTGTGACAACAGATCTGGTCAGGTCCATAAGCACACCGCATGCGCTAATTACCGCGACTGCCAGAAAGGCGATAATCATCTTGCTGGGGTGAATAGCCATGCGGAAACTCTGGAAAATCTTGGTGAAGGGGAACTTGTCGCAAAGCTGGATTTCAGTTTGTGCCTCTGCCATTTCTGAATCCTTTCAAATAAAGGTCTGACCTCGTTTTTTCAAACAACAAAGCGCACACCGATATAGAGTATATCCGTATTATCGGTAGTTTCACAGAGTTTTTTTGGCTTTTTGAGCGTGTGCCCGGGCCTCGTCAGGCGCATCTTGTACTACAGTTTCGTCCTTGTTTTCGACGGGCGAGGGTATCTTATAAGCGCCTTTGAGCCATGCACCCAGGTCAATCAGTTTGCATCGCTGCGAGCAGAAGGGGAAAAACCGGGCCGAATCCGCATCCCGGGTATCTGGTGCCGCTCCGTCGTCATAGCTTTGGAGCGTCGGCGACTTAACACGACTTTTGCAGGTGGGGCATCTGTAAATCATAAGAATTCAAGATAAATCACTGCGGCTCACCGGGGGCTTGGCCGGTTTCAATCATCCTTGCGTACTCTACCGAATATCTTGCCCATGGTTTGGCTTCGAGTCGTGCTTTGCCGATTCTCTTGCCAGTACCGACACAAGTACCATATGTTCCCCGGTCGACACGGTCAAGAGCTTCATCAATTTGTCGCAGCAGCTTTCTTTCACCGTCCATCAGGTCCAAAGCCAGTTCCTGCTGGTAGGTGTCCGTCCCTATGTCAGCCATGTGGATAGGCATGGCCGAAAGGTCTCCGGCAGCGTCAATCCGCGAATTCTTCAGCGCCTCATCGTGCATTTCATTAACGTCACCGATTAACTCCAGACGCTTAGCCATGAGCAATTGCTTGAAATGCTCAATGTCCCTGGTGGAAAGCTTTTTATGGTTTCCGCCAGCCTTGCCGTTAGACGAATTTTTATTATTAGACGTCACTTTTACCCTTGCCTCTGATGTTACCTAAAGTCGCGCTCCTGCCGAAACCCACATTATACCAAATTACCCGCATTAGGCTAATTGCTTCTTTACTACGAACCCTGTCGCAGGACTCGGTGATGCGGACAATAACCGCCCGGTTTGGTTTCTAAGCGACAAATCCCTGCCTAGTAGGGGTTTATGTAAGGTATTATAGGTCGTTTTGCAGAACGTATTTTAACGTGGGCCTAAGAATTTTTATGGTCTTTTGCGAATTTGCCCAGGGGCATAAAGAATTTTCCCTTCTCGATAGCTCCTTCGAACGCAATCACGCCGAATACTTCTTCGATTCGCTCGCGGACAAAGACCTCGTTGATGTCACCGAGATGATAATTTTTGTCGGATATAAGTAAAGCCCTGTCGCAATATTGTATTGCCAGGTTGATGTCATGTGTAACCGCGATTATGGTTTTTCCCGTTTGGCGCTGAGTGTCTTTGAGCAAATCATAGATACCGACCTGGTGTTTGAAATCCAGGAAGCTCGTCGGTTCATCCAGCAGCAGCACGGGACTTTGCTGCGCCAGTGCCCGTGCGATGAACACTCGCTGCCTTTCGCCTCCGCTGAGCTGACGAATCGGCCGAGATGCGAATCGGCTGGTCTCGGTCATATCCAGCGCCCGGGCTATTATTTCCCTGTCATCTTGCGACTCGAATCCGAACGCCGACATATATGGCGTTCGTGCCATCGCCACTACTTCGGCCACGGTAAAGTCAAACGCGGGGACAAATTCCTGTCGCACCACCGCCACCTTACGCGCAAGAGCCTTGACCGAATATGAGTGTATGTCTGAACCGTCTATTCGAATCCGCCCGTGCTGTGGTTGCAGCAGGCCGCATATAAGATTAAGCAGTGTGCTCTTGCCCGCCCCGTTCGGGCCCGCAACGGCGAGAAACTGTCCCGTTTCCACCGCAAAACTCATGTTCTGCAGGATAGTCTGAGGCCCGTATGCAAAGCTCACGTTTTCAATCTCTACAGGTAAGCTCATTTTGTCCAGCTAACCTTTCTATTGTACCTGGCCAGTAATATCAGGAAAAATGGCCCGCCGGCAATCGCCGTTATTATCCCGACCGGAAGCTGTGCCGGGGCTATGACCGTCCTGGCCAAGGTGTCCGCGATCACCAGCAATGCTGCACCGCAAAGTGCGCTTAGCGGCAGTAATTGGCGATGGTCCGGACCGAAGATGAGCCTTACACCATGAGGGACAATCAGGCCGACGAATCCAATCAAGCCGCTCAGGCTGACCGCGACGGATGTTACAAATGCCGCCAAAGCAAATGCAATCAGGTTGGTCCTTGCGGTGGCAACACCAAGCCCCTGTGCTTCGGCCCGGCCTAAAGTCAGGACATTCAATCTTTGAGCTATACTGAATAAACCGACAAGTCCGAGCAGTACCGCTATTGCACTGGCGCCGATAACCGCAAGGTTCTTCTCCGTGATACTTCCCATCAGCCACAGCCAGATTTCACGAAGCTGGTAACTTTTTGCTATCTGGGTCAGAAACATAATAAGGGCTGAAAAAAAGGCATTGACCACAACGCCCGCCAGCAGCAGTGACGTAGCCGAAGAACGGCCTGTTGCAAAGTGACCGATGAACCATACCAGCCAGACGGTCCCGAGCGCGCCTGCGAAAGCGAAGATGCCGACCGAAACGCCTGCCCAGCTTCCGAGGACAGAAGCAAGCATAATTGCCAGCGCTCCACCCAGCCCGGCGCCGCTGGATATACCGAGTATATACGGGTCAGCCAGCGGGTTTCGCAGTATGGCCTGCAGTGTAACACCGGCGCACGCCAAAGCCGCCCCTACAATCGCCGCCAATAGTACTCGCGGCAGCCGTGAGCCGAAGATAATCTCATAATCTATGTTATGACCTTGTCCCTCGTCGCCGGAAAGCGCATTTTTCAGGGAGACCGGATGTGAGCCTGTCAGTGTGCAGAAAAACAGTATCACAATCAGAAGTAACAGGGCCGCGGCGGTCTTAGCTGCAACATTTCTCGCAGTAAGGGTTTTTGCCTTCATGATGTGGCTACTATACCAGATTCGACGCCGACTTCCACATCAAGGTTCGTGGATGATTCGGCCTATCTGCTCCAGGCCGAGCCCGATTCGAGGGCCAAGACGCAGGATAGTATCGGGGTCGACGACATAAATCCTGTTGTTCCTGACCGCCGGCAGGTTCTTATATTTGCTCCAGAATTCCACCGCCTCGCGTCTCTGCTGTTCGATTGTATCTTTGTTCAT
>CAZFHM010000002.1:12102-37614 GCA_964518825.1 uncultured Pirellulales bacterium | reverse complement strand
TGTACATCACTCAAAAATCAAACGCAAGAGAATTATCGGAATTTTTCGAAAAATCCTAAAATTAAAATCCCGGATTATGGGGGTATCAGGCCTGTGGGCCTGTTCATGGTGGGAAACTGACAAAAAGGAATGGTGGTCGCTGGGGTCGGAAAACAGCTGGTGCGGCAATCAAGAAGACCACATGGTTACCTACTATATGCAGGGAGCCAGCGCGAGTGAGGCCGTGTGGGCAATCTTTATGGAAGATGTGAAATTCAGTGATGGTTCGGACAAAGACTATAATGATTTTGTGGTCGAGATAAGGGCCGTGCCGGAGCCGCTGACAATAGGGCTGCTGGCGGTCGGGGCGTTGTTCCTGAGAAGGCGCAGGAATTAGCAACAGCGTATAGATAAGCGATATGACGGCTGTCGAAAAGGACAGCTTTTTTTATGCGCCTAATTAGCCATTATTATGAAATTTGGTTTAATCAGCCGGCGGTAAGTAAACAGCTATGAAAGCTGGGTCTGTGTGACGCGGCCGGTGAGCTCGGCGATTGTGGCGTGCATTTTAGGGTCGCCTTTTTCGGCCTGTCCTATCTTGCTGCATGCGTGCATTACGGTGGTGTGGTCTCGGCCGCCGAGATGTCCGCCGATTTCTTCGAGGCTGTGGCGGGTGAGGTTCCTGGCGAGGTACATACATATCTGTCGCGGGACGGTGATGCTCTGGCTTCGCTTTTTACTCTGTAAATCGGCGAGGCGAACGTCAAAGTGGCGGGTTACCACCTCGATTATGTCCGTGATGCTGATGTTTCGAGCGGAGTTTTCAAACTCATCACCGAGCGTGCTCCTTGCCAGTTCCATTGAAATCTCAGTATTTTTGGTGAGGGCCGTGGCGTGCAGGGTGGTCAGTGCTCCTTCGAGCTCTCTTATATTAGCTCGGACTTTTCTGGCGATGTACTCGGCGATTTCGTCGGAGACATCGAGCCCCCTCAGGTTTGCCTTCTTTTTTACTATCGCGACACGTGTATCGTGACTTGGCGGGTCAATACGAGCAACGAGTCCCCAACTGAATCGGCTAATAAGCCTTTCTTCGAGTGCAGGGATGTCGGAGGGACTGCTGTCGCTGCTGAGTATTATCTGCCTGCCGTTGTTGTAAAGTGCGTTAAACGTGTGGAAGAATTCCCCCTGGCTCTGCTCGCGGTCGCTAAGGAACTGGACGTCGTCGATTACGAGAGCTTCGACGTTTCTGAACTGGTCCTGAAAGCCCGCGAGGTTGCCCTGCTGAATGGCCCTGATAAAACCGTTGACGAATTCCTCGCAGCTCAAAAAGGCAATGGTACCACCCGGGCCGTCGGAATTCAGGGCGTGACATACGGCGTGCAGCAAGTGAGTTTTTCCCAGGCCACTGTTGCCGTAGATAAACAAGGGGTTGTAGGTATTGCCCGGCGACTGGCTTACGGCTACGCAGCTTGCGTGTGCCAGGCGATTACTCGGCCCGACGACGAAATTATCGAAGTCATAATCGGGATGCAGCTTGAATTGTCTCTGATAAGCGGCGACGGCTGTGTCAATTTTGTGGCCGTTGTCGACGACAAATCCGACTGTAACCAGATGCCCGGTTATCTGCTGAGCTGCAAGAGTGAAGCTTTTTCTGGAGTTATCCTCGAGGAATTGCTGTTTGGCCTGTTCGTCACAGCCGACAAGGAGCGAGCCGCCGTTTAGATGTACGAGTCGCAGTTGGTCGAACCAGCCTCTGCTGTTTTGGGCGTCGAGGCGCCTGGCCCGCTCGACGATATCCGAAAAAATCTGTTCTACGTCCTGCCTTGCCAAAGTCCAACTCCCACAAGCAGTCCCGACATGTCGAGAAAACAACCCGAAACGCCAACCACAAAACCGGCCATAAGGGGCATCTGTAACAGCTTGCTGAAAGCTGCTTTTTCCCTTAAGAAAAGTAAGCCTAAATCTAATTCAGAAGGGCTTTGTTGTCAAAGAAAAACGTCAAGATTATTTGAAATTCGACAGGATAGTGCAAAGTCGAATCATGGAACAAAATACTCGGTGTCGGATTGGGCTTGATAATCGGAAGATTTTCTGCGAAACTTACCAGCCAAAACGACTTCGAGGTTCATGCTATGGGCATTTTTACTAAAACCGTTGATTACATAAAGGAACGGCTCGGCAAAACACGGGATAAAATAAGCTCGTCGCTGTTCTCTATTTTAACACTCGGACGGGCCATCAACGAGGAACTGCTCGATAAACTGGAAGAAACGCTTATAAGCGACGATATCGGCGTTGAGACCACCGATAAACTGATAACGGAACTTCGTGACGCCTACCGCAGTAAGAAAATAATTAACACCGACGATATTATACCGTTTCTAAAACAACATATTAAAGACTACTGGCCGCACCATGACAGGCAGCTAAGTGTTTCGAGTACCCCTCCGACGGTAATCCTCGTGGCTGGTGTAAACGGTTCGGGCAAAACTACCAGTATTGCCAAGCTCGCATATACGCTGAGCCGCAATAATGAAAAAGTGATAGTCGCGGCGTGTGATACATTTCGCGCAGCGGCGGTGGAACAATTAAGCATCTGGGCCGAACGAATCGGCGTACAGATTGTCAAACATAAAAGCGGTTCGGACCCGGCAGCCGTGGCCTTTGACGCGTGTGAAGCGGCGTTGGCGCGGAACGTGGATTACCTGATACTCGATACGGCCGGCCGGCTTCATACACAGACCGACCTTATGCGTGAGCTTACGAAAATCCGCGACGTTGTAACAAAGAAGATACCCGGCGGACCTCATGAGGTACTGCTGGTCCTCGATGCAACCACAGGGCAAAATGCCATTGCCCAGGCTAAGATGTTTACGCAGGCCATTAACGTCACAGGTATATTCCTCGCTAAATTAGATGGGACCGCACGAGGCGGCATCGTCATCGCAATAAAAGACCAGTTGGATATCCCGGTCAAGTTCGTAGGTCTGGGAGAAAAACCGGAGGCCATTGCGGAATTTGACCCTGATGAATTCGTCGAAGCGCTGTTTGCATAAGCCGACAAAATATTTGTAAGCGATTTTTAACACAGATAGGTCAGGTACGGCACAAGGTTTTTGTGTTGAAGGAAACTCTCTCTTCGTCTATAATATGGTTGAGCAAGAGCAATAATCGTACCCATAAAGTTCTTGATGGTGCACAATGGCCGACAAGCAAGATAAAATCCTATACACAATAGGCCACTCCAACCAAAAAATAGAAGATTTCATAAGTTTGCTGAAGAGATACGGCATTAACTGCATTGCAGATGTGCGTTCAACTCCATACAGTCACTATAACCCACAATTCAATCGAGAACTTCTTTCAGTCGAGCTCGATAGTGTAAATATAGATTACGTATATTTAGGGGACCAACTCGGTGCTCGCCCAAGTGATGCTCATTGCTATAATGAAAATCGCGTTAACTTTGAATATTTAGCCAAAACTGAGCAATTCCATGCCGGACTTGACCGTTTGGTAGATATTTCATCGAAATATCGAGTTGCTATAATGTGTGCAGAGAAAGACCCCATCGAATGTCATAGGTTTGTTCTTGTATGCAGAAATCTAAAAAAACTCGGCTTTCATATCAAACATATTCACTCAGACGGCGGTATAGAAGACAATAGTGATGCCGAACGCAGAATGGTCAGAATGCTAAAAATCGAGCCGACCCTATTCGAACCCCAAAAAACTCAAGCGGAACTTGTTGACCAAGCATATGAGCAACAGGCGAAGAATATATCGTATGATTATTCTATAGACGAGAAAATCACTCATACGGCAATACACTGAGCAAGAATGGAAATTGTGATATATACCATTGGCTTTGCGAAAAAAAACGCCCGTGAGTTCTTCGCAAAACTAAAAGGTTCCGGTGTAAAAACTGTGATTGACATTCGTCTTAATAACACATCGCAGTTAGCTGGTTTTACAAAAGAGCAAGACTTGTCGTATTTTTTACAGGAGATCGTGGGAATAGAATATGTTCATAAACCCGATTTGGCGCCAACAAAGGACATCCTCAACGCCTACAAGAAAAAAGAAATTGATTGGTCGGAATATGAGAAACGGTTCCGTCGATTACTTATTGAACGCCACATTGAAAATACTATGACGCCGCAATTTATGGACAAATCCTGCCTTTTGTGCAGCGAGCCGAAACCCGACAAGTGTCACCGAAGGCTCACGGCCGAATACCTTCGTGACCTTTGGGAAGACGTAAAAATTGTCCATTTGTGAGAGGAGAATATGGCGAGAATTATTTGTCTGGCAAACTCCTATAAACATGGTGGGCGTTGTATTGCAGGTATAGACCAGAATACCGGCAAATGGGTTCGGCCAGTGCCCGACAACAAGAACGGAGCAGTAACCTCAACTACGAGACATATAAATGGGAAAGAACCTCAGATCCTTGACATCATAGAGATTCCCCTTGAGAATTACGGCGACGACGAAGGATGTCAACCGGAAAACAGATTGTTGAAACTCGGCCCGTGGAAAAAGGTAGGTCGCGTCACTGCACAGGACCTGTTACAGTATTGCGAAGATGACAGCGTTATTCTTCACAACCATCAAGAATATGTCCCACCGGAGTTTTTCGAGACACTTTCCAAGAGCAAGTGGAAATCGTTACAGCTCATAAATAAATCAAAGTTGAGTTTTCATCCAGCGTATAAACGAAATCAGTGGCGAGTGATTTTTTACGATGGACGTGGACACCTGCTAGACCTTAAACTTACTGACCCGCTTATTTCAGACAGACTGCGAAATAATGAGAAAATTAGCAATAATTGTATATTAACAGTAAGTTTAGCGACTCCCTGGAGTCCGCAAGGCAGCGATCAGCCTGAAAGATGTTATAAAATGGTGGCAGGCGTAGTAGAATTATAATCATAGAAAACCACATTCCAAAACAAACCACAATTGAAAAAGAGGTCAGATACAACCCGGTGACTTGTTTTACGACGGTGTCAATTTTTCATCAGGAGGGGTTGGCCTGTGGCGTCGATGACGTCTCGCCAGAGGGAGCCTTCGGGGTCAATAGTGTTTTTGCGCGAGACGGCCATTTGAATCGGCAAATGAACGAAATGGTTGTGAATAAGACTAATCAAGAGGTTCGTTTTGCCTGCCATAGCGGCGTGAACAGCGTTTGAGCCGAGTCTCTGGCAGTAAATTGAGTCGTTGGAATTGGCTGGTGTGCCTCGAATGATGTAGCTTGGGTCAATGTATCTAATATTGACCTCGATGTTTTTGGTTTTGAAATGCTCGGCGATTTTGTTTCTCAAGAAAACACCAATATCGCCAAAAACTTTGTTCCCTGAGGCATCAATACTGCCGGCGTCCGAGATTAAATTCTGTCCTGCGCCTTCGGCGATGAGGATAACAGCGTGGCGGCGATAGAGAATCCTGTGTTCGAGATGCGTCAGCAGGCCGTTCGGGCCTTCGAGGTCGAAAGGCAGCTCCGGGACGAGAACAAAATTTACGTCGTTAATTGCCAGAGCCGTATAAGCGGCAATAAAACCTGATTGTCGGCCCATGACTTTAACAATTCCGATGCCGTTGACGGCGCAGAAGGCCTCAACGTGTGCAGTCGAGACGGCGTCCACTGCCCTGGAGACGGCGGTTTCGAAGCCAAAAGATTTCTGAATGAAGCTCAAATCGTTGTCAATCGTTTTTGGTATTCCGACAACGGCGATTTTCAGGCCGCGTTTTTTTATTTCACCTGCGATTGTCAGCATTCCCTTCTGAGTTCCGTCGCCGCCGATACCGAAAAGGACATTGACTCCCATTCGCTCAAGCGAATCGACGACATCAACAAAGCGTTGTCCGTAGCCTCGCGACGAGCCGAGAATAGTCCCTCCTCTGGTGTGAATCTCTGAAACGACATCCGGATTAAGCTCCATCGCAGGCAGAGCAAACTCCTGCAGAAAGCCGCGATAGCCGTATCGGATACCGCTGATTTTGCGGACACCGTAGCGGTACCACAGGCACATAACAATGGAGCGGATAACGTCATTCAAGCCGGGGCACAGGCCGCCGCAGGTGACAATCGCAGCGTGGGTCTTAGTGGGGTCAAAGAAGATTTTTTCGCGTGGGCCAGCCAGTTCGAGAAGCTTCTGCCTGGAATCAGGCTCAGACTGCAAGAGACCGCCGCGTTCAATATTGTACAGTACATACTGGTCATCCGAAACGAAATCAGCCTGCCTGTCTTCCTTCAGCTTTGAAAGAGGTACAGGCGAGTCAACAGTCGCCTCGCCCAGAGTCTCAATTGTAAAATCGAGTTTTTCCATAGTCACCGCAGAATTATTCATAGCAACCTTATCGGTTTTGCAAGGTTGCGACTTTAAGGCCGACCGAGCCGGATATCAGCCGGCTGTCACCGAGTGTACCATTATCGCGTTGGTGGTACCCGCGGTGCCGATAGGCTGGCCTGCTACCAGCACGATTATGTCACCTTTGCCGAGCCAGGCCCGCTCCAGAACCAGCTCGTCCACCAGTTTTGTGAACTGCTCAGCATCCGAAGGGATGGTTCTGCATCGCGGTATAACGCCGTAATGAAGGCACATCTGACGACAAACGCGCTCGTTCGAACTGAAGGCGAGTATGGGGACATCAATTCGCGCCTTGCTCAGGAGCCTCGCAGCCGAGCCGGTTTCAGACCATACGGCAACGAGCTTGGCATCGATATCCTCAGTAATCTGCGCGACACTGTGAGCCATAGCGGCAGTCAAAAGCAGCGCATCAGAAGTATCTATCCTCGGCTGAACCACCCTGCTCTCGTCGAGGTAGGCTTCGGTGACCTGTGCGATACGCCGGATTGTTTTAGCTGCTTCAACCGGGTATTTACCGACCGCAGTCTCGCCGGAAAGCATAACGGCATCGGTAAAATCGATTATCGCATTGGCGGTGTCAGAAACTTCGGCACGAGTGGGGCTGGGGCTGTTAATCATGCTCTGCAGCATTTGCGTTGCGACTATTACGGGTTTGCCGCGGTCCCGGCACATACGGGTAATCCGCTTTTGAATCAGAGGCACTTCGGCAAGGTCCATCTCAACGCCCAGGTCTCCGCGCGCTATCAGCAGGATATCAGCGGCATCTATGATATCATCGAGATTCTGCAATGCGGCGGCAGTTTCAATTTTTGCAATCAGCTTGATGTCACTACCGGCCTTGTGGATATAATCTCTTAACTGCCTGAGCTCGTCGCCGCTGCGAACGAAACTCAGCGCCAGAAAATCGAGATTATTTTTAATAGCCCAGTCAACACACTGCCAATCGGCGGGCGTGATAGAGGGCGCACTTATATTCGAATCGGGCAGAGAGATTCCCTTTTGGCTCCAAAGCCTGCCGCCGATGATTACTCGACAGATGGTTCTGTCGTCGCTTTTTGAAATCACTTTCAGAACAATCTGACCGTCGTCAATCAGGACCCTGTCACCGAGATTCACATCACGGCCGAAGTTTTCATAGCTTGTTTTGAGACATTCGCCGGGGGGCTCGCCCTGGCCGGTATATATAACCACATCAGAACCTTCTATAAGTTCCACCCCGTCCGGGTCGACCCGGCCAAAACGTATTTTTGGACCGCACAAGTCCCCCATAACAGCAGTCGTATGGTGATGCCGGGCGCGGACAGTGTTAAACTGTTCGAGGATATCACTGTGCTCTTCAAACGTGCCGTGCGAAAAGTTCAGGCGGAATACATCTACCCCGTTATCCACCATTAGTTTGATGGTTTCGGCTGTTCTGCACCCGGGCCCAAGCGTTGCTACTATCTTTGTCTTGATCATTCCATGACCAATTCTCAACTAAACCCGCGGATTGTCACCCAGATAGTACGTTCTCGGCAATTCGCCGGTCAGTGGTGCGGCATATTCTATAAACGCCCCGGTGACGTTGTTGCAGTCTTTATTGATAAACTCATCGGGCATTGATTTGGATTTCTCAGCCACATTGCGAAGCTCGGTGCAGAAAAGCTCGACCGCGTAGTCTTCTCCGTTGCCAATACGTTTAATCGCAACCGAACCGCTCTGCTCATCCATCGACAACTTGACGGCTTTGCGGCCACATTCGCGTGCTTCCTCGACATCGACCGGCGACTGGAAGCCCGCAAAACTTCGCTGTAGATACCCGAAGGTATCCGCTCTGACTCGTTTGACCTTCAGCTTGCTGCGAATCTGACTCACCAGGTAATCGGCAAGGGCGCCGGTGCCCGAGAGCTGGATATTGCCGTGGTCATCTTTTTCGGTTGTGTTGGTGATTTTTTTCGTCCAAATAACACCGTCGGTATCGCATATTCCTTCGCTGACAGCTATAACACATCGGCCGAGCTTTTTATAGACCGTTTCGACATCAGCGACGAATTTGTCCATAGCGACCGGTCTTTCGGGCAGATATATCAAGTGGGGCCCGTCATCATCTCTCTGGCGGGCCAGTGCCGAAGCAGCCGTGAGGAACCCGGCGTTGCGACCCATTATACAATCAATCTTGATGCCGGGCAGAGCGCGATTATCGAGGTCGTCGCCCATCAGGGCACAGGATACAAACTTGGCGGCGGTACCAAACCCGGGGCAGTGGTCCGTTACCAGAAGGTCGTTATCGATAGTCTTTGGGATATGAAAAGCGCGGAGGTCGTAGCCGACCTCTGCCGCCATCAGATTAACTATGTGAGCGGTGTTGGCGGAGTCGTTGCCGCCGATGTAGAAGAAGTACCTGATGTTTCGCTTTTTGAAAACTTCGAATATTTTGCGACAGTATTCCTCGTCCGGCTTATCTCTGCTGGAGCCAAGCGCCGAAGACGGACAGGCCGCCATCCCTTCAAGCTCCTGTATCGAGAGCCTCTTAAGGTCGACAAAATCTTCCTTGACTATACCCTGGACGGCGTGAATCGCCCCGTAGAGATTTTCGATTTTGCTGTTTTTGCATACCTCTTCAATCACCCCCGCCAGCGACGCATTTATAACGCCCGTCGGCCCGCCGGATTGCCCAACCACCGCGTTTGCCTTTGGTGCCTTACTCATAATCAACACTTCTCCGTTACTACTTGTTAACAAACCGCCAAAAACACAAAGGGCCTATTATACAGTGAGCATAAGCCGAAACAAGTACAAACAGAAAATCCCCCTGTTGCCTCCTCAGGAGCAGACCTCGACAGCCTTGCCTGGCGAGAGGAAATACAGCCATTTGCTCAGAACGGACTTTTTCAAAATTACATTGGCGGCCCCTGCATAGAGCCGGACCTGTCCGGCATACATTTCGGCCCGCTCCTTAATTTGCGCAGCTGAAACGCGGTCGGTCTTGAAATCCACTACGACCAGGCCGGCAGGAGTTTCAATAAGCATATCGACGATACCCTGAACGACGAGCGAATCGTTCGAAGTCGACTCTTTATCCAGCTCACTAACCGGCAGTGAAAACGTGAAGGGCCATTCGCGTCTTACCTTATTTTTCGCATCGAGCGCCATCTTACCCAGTTCGCTTTCGAAAAACCCAGCAATCGATTCGATACCAATGTACTGCATTGCCTCGGCAGTTATCAGCCCTTTCGCTGCCAAGCCATCGGCAACCCGTCGCACAACATCGGCGTTTACTTCTTCGTTCAAATCAATCGAAGATATGATAAGGTGTGCCGCTGTGCCAACGACGCGTCCTTCGACGGCCAGTTCTTTTTTAATATCGTCACTGAGTACAACGCCCGGGCGGCGCTGGAGCGAGCGGGAGTAATCGAACTGCACAAATTCATCGTTATGGTGCGTCAACTGTGTTACCGACTGCTTGGCAGGCAACAACGTTATCGCTTCATACTCGTACTTCCAGCCAAGTGATTTTCTGACCGATTCGAGAAGTCCGGATTTGCCCTGTTTTTTATTTTTCGTTCGCTCAGGCTGTTTTGCTTCTTTGAGTCCGGCTATATATTCAGTAAGGGCGGACAATTTGTCATCCGCGTACAGTTTTACATCAAATACTCCATCGCCCTGTGCATCGATGCCGGTTTCAAAAACATCGTGAAGCAGCTTCTGGTTCGATAATCCGTACAGCAGCCAATCGAACGAGCTTCGGCATTCGGCCAACTGCCAGGGAGCAATTAAGCCAGCGCCGAATTCAAATCCCTTTCGCAAAATAGCTCCGCACTTTTCCCTCTTCATCGAGGCGGCCAGCACTAATCGCTCTCGTGCTCTTGTCATCGCGACGTACAGGATTCGCAGCTCTTCAGCCAGGTTCGTTGCAAGTTTTTCTTTTTCGAGAACCTGGTACGCGGCGGTGCTTAGTTTGGCGTTGGCGTCTTTTTCTATAATCGTCAGGCCGAGCGGCACATCCAGGCCGAGCAGTACGTCCCTTTGTAAATCGCCTGGATTGAACCGGCCGTCAAGCTCGGCGATGAACACCACCGGAAATTCGAGGCCTTTGCTCTTATGGACACTCATAATCCTGACGGCGTTCGCGGCGGAATCCTCCGGCTCGGCGCCGGCCCATTCGGCACCGGCGTCCTGAAGCTGCTCGATGAACGCCACAAACCGGCCCAGCGAGGCTGAGCCCCTGCTCGCCGCGAAGCCTTCGAATTGTATCGCCCTGTCGTGCAGCTTTAACAGGTTCGCCCTTCTGGCCCTGCCGTTGGGAAGAGCCGAATAAAACGCCGGCAGATTACTGTGTCGGTATATTTGCCAGAGCAAATCGGCGATACTGCCCGCCCTGGCCTGGGCCCGCCATGTTTCGATATCAGCTATCGCCCGGTGAAGTTTATCTCTCAGCTGTGCATCCTGCCCGGCGCGGGCATAAGCAGTGACACAATCATAGAAGCTACTATCCGCTTCTTTGCTGAACAGTCTTATCTTGGCGAGAGCGGTGTCACTGGCCCTGAAAATTGGGCCTCGCAGGACGGCGGCGAGCTCGATGTCCCTCTGCGGATTGTCGAGCACTTTCAGCAGGCACAGGCAGTCTCTGATTTCCGTGGCCTCGAAATAACCGGCCGCGGCGGCGCAGCTTACCGGAACACCGGCAAGCTGTAGAACTTCGACGTAAGTATCGGCCCTTTTTGCCGGCGAGCGCATCAGAACAACGATGTCTCTGTACTCGACCGGGCGGTTCGCGTCGATTTGCTTATCATACACCTCGAATTCAGCGCGGTCCGTATCGGCCCCGACCATTTGACGAATCCGTTGTGCAATCATCGCAGCCTGTCTTTGCCTGGCAGTAGATTCGTTCTGTTCCTCCGTGTTTTGTTCTTCATCCTGTTCCTGTTCGGTTTTGTCGTCGAGCAAATGCAGTTCGACACGAGGCCCGCCCGTCGCTGCAACCTGCCGATTACTCTCTTCGTCGGCGGCGCATCTGAGCATCGCCCCGGCGTCATATTCAACCGCCCCGAAACCTTCGCTCATCAGCCGGGCGAAAACCAGATTTACAAAATCGAGCACCTCCCTGGCCGAGCGGAAGTTCCAGTTCAAGTCAACCCGTCTTGATTCGGTTTTTATTCGCGGCTCATCTGATGCGGTCTTCAAATCTTCAATAAAGATTTGCGGCTCGGCGCCCCTGAAGGCATAGATACTCTGCTTGACGTCGCCTACGACGAACGTGTTGCCCCGGCCTGCCAGCAAATCGAGAATGGCTTTTTGAACGGGGTTTATGTCCTGATATTCGTCAACGAATACATACCTGTACTTTTCTCTCAGATTAAGCGCAACAGCCGAAGGTTGAGGTTTACCCGAAAGACTGTCCTGCTCGGCGAGCAACCGAAGTGCGTATCTTTCCAGGTCGGCGAAGTCCAGCCGATTGAGGGCACGCTTGGCCTGTGAGTATAGCTGCTCGAATTTTTTGACCAGCTCAATTAAAACGAGGGTCTGCCGGTTCGCCGTCGAGCCGACCTTCGCGAGATAATCAGGATTCAGGACAGCCAACTGCTTTAGCTCATCTGCAATCGAAAAGACTGTTTTAATCTCCGACCTGATTAGTTCCTTTATATCATCATCAACATCTCTGGGGACAACCACGCGGGGTTTTTCAAAGTCGTTAATCAGTTGTGCAAGATCGTCCCAGCTTTTCTGCAGGACCTGCTGCAGTTCCTTGACCGGCCCGGCATAATCGGCGGCAAACTTAGTCAGCCACGCGCCGCCTTCGTTATGTCTTTGGTAGATTCGCTCAACCTGTGCCAGGCGGGCAAGTGATTCGTCGAGTTTCAGTTTTATGAGCTGTTTTTGTTTGTCGGCGGCGTCGCTGTCAACACCTGTATTCTCGCAGAGCTTTGCGGCCTTTTCATACCAGCCGACCCGCCAGAGGACGCCGTCCAAAAAGTCGCTTATCTCGATGATTGTCCCGAGAAATCCGTCGCTCGGCCTGATGTCTCTGCCGGCGAGCAGCTCCTCGAGCACCGGCGCAAGATTGTCCTGCTGCCACGCCCAGTCTATGGTCTGCTCCAGTACCCTGCCCTTTAATAACCGCTGCTCGTCGGCATCGATAATACCGAAGGCCGGGTCGAGCTGGAGCTGATAGAAATGCTCGGTAATCAGTCTTTTGCAGAACGAGTGGATTGTGCTTATATCGGCGCCCTGCAACAGAGCTAATTGTCTTCTCAGATGCTCGTCCTTTGTCCGCTGATAGGCGTCAGCCAACTGCTCGGCAATTCTCTGTCGCATCTGCTCGGCGGCGGCATCGGTAAAAGTCAGGACCAGAATGCTCCAGAGGTCGGGGCAGATGTTCTTATCGCTTACTATATCGACCGCCCTGCCTGAAAGTACGGCGGTTTTGCCGGTACCGGCCGATGCGGTCACAAGAACGTCGCGTTCGCGTTCCTGAATGGCTTGGCGCTGCTGCTGAGTCCACTGGATTTTTTTATCAGCCATTATCGATGTCCCCCTCCCGGCTGAGCAGGTCGGTCTTTTTCAATACCGGCAGCACTCGATAATCGTTTACCTGCCAGTCGAACCGGCAAACGGAGCGATACTTGCACCAGCCGCACGGAATCTCGGTATTCAATCTGTAAGGACTGACTTCAATCCGGCCCTGGGCCATCTGCCCGGTGAGAGAGCAGATTTTCTGCCCGGCAAATCCAATCAATTTATCAAAATCATCCGGCTTCAAGGCTCCGCTCGATGTGTAGTATCCGTACTGGCCGTCTTTTTTACTAATGCCATAATTGTAGAACCTGCTCCATCCGCTGTTGGTTGTTTTGTCGATATGCTCAGCGTATTCGCCGTGGAATACGCCGTTGGCTTTATACTCGAATTTTGCGGTTTGTCTTTCCAGTCCTGCGAAGCTGGTACGTTTTGGGCCTGCTTCGATGGGGACATAAAACGCGCCGATGGGTTTTATGCCGGCGGCCTTTACCGCGAGCATGTATATCCCAAGCTGCATATCGATACCGTACCAGAATTTCGAGAAGCTAAATTTCCTGCCTGACAGCTTGTAATCAAATATTAATCCACCCTCTTCTGAGTCAATTCTGGCGGTATCAAGCCGGTCAATAAGGCCGTTCAAAATTACCTCTCGGCCGTCGTTGCAGGCAAGTTTGCACAGGCCCAGATTACTGTCAGCGTCGCCGAATTTGACTTCCGACAGTTTCGCACGAAAATCGCCTGCCCGCATCATTTCAGCGGTCGCCAGAACAAAGGCTTCGAGTGATTCACCGGCTGAGCGGATGATATAGGCGTTGTGTTTATTGCGGCTGTTGAAATTGCGGGTGAAGCTGTCCTGCTTCAGCAGCACTTCAATCCTGCCTCGCAGGATTTTCAAAAGCCCCTGATTATCGATTTCTGTAATATCAATCTTTCGTTCATTAAGCTCCTTAACCAGAGAATCGAGCACTTTATGGTAAAACAGACCTTTATCCAGAGGCTCGAATTTAAATTCCTTTCGCTCCTCCAGGCCGAGCACATACTTTGCAAAGTGCTGGTACGGACAGGCTGCGAAAGCCCCGAGTCTCGTCGCTGAGCACCTTATCGTCTTACTGAAAATCCCTCCTGCGACCGACCTGTCCAGCTCGGCCTTATTATCATAATCGAGTGCATAGGCGACGGATTCAGCAACGCTGCCTAATTCATTATCATTGCGCATCTGGTCTACTAATTGCCGAAACTTTTGTGCCTGTTCGTTATCATTTGTATCGGCACCTGCGCAGCTGCAAAGGACCTGGGCAAGTTCGAAGGTTGTGCTAACCGAGCTTATATCAATCTGCTGTGAATCGATTCTCTCGATTTGCAAATTGCTGAACAGTGATTCCAGCTGTTTTACATATCGTGAGCAGACGACGGCGCTGCCCTTTTCATCGACCAGCGGAAAGGTTACGCAAAGATATTCAGCCGGTCGGGTAAAGGCGATATACGCCAGGTATTCTCGCTGTGCCAGCTCATCCCTGGGCGACGGGCCAAGCGCAAAATCCGCGCTGCCAGCGGCGGACCTGTCCGAGTCGGTAAGCACGCAGTCGTAACGAACAGGTGACGGGAACTGCTTCTGCGTACAGCCAATCAGGAACGCGGCCTTCAAATCGGGATGGCGGCTGCGTTCAATGGAGCCGACCAGCACCTGGTCCAGCCGGGGCGGAATGAAGGCAAGGCTCATCTGTCCGAGCGCCGCTTCGAGAACCTCCGTCCACTGGCTGCAATTGAACTCGAGGCCGGCAAAGGCCTCGGCCATTTCGTCGAACGTATCAGCGAATCGCTCGCAGAACTGCTGATGATAATTGGCGTGCTCGGAATCGTTTTCACTCAGGGCCTGTTCGACCCAGTCGTTCAGTCGCGTGCGAACGCCGAGCATTTCGAGAAAATCGAAAATGGCCCTGGTAAACTGTTCCGCCGTGACATTATTTTTGCCGTCATCCGGGCAAAGAGCATTGCGAAGCTGCGTCAAAGGCGCCGCTACCTTTCGCCGAAGTGCATCTATTTTCGCATTATCGAATTGCGTGTCTTTGGGGCCTGTGAAATCCCACGGTGATTCGTCCTGCCAGTCTCGATGGTCAATGCCGAAAGCGACACAGTAATTTTCAAGCAAATCAATCTCATAGCTTTCAAGAGAAGTAAGGCCGGTCTTTAGATAGCTGAACACCTCAGACCGGCTAAACCCTTCCGTCACAACCGACAGGGCCGAGAGCACCAGGCCGATTACCGGATGCTGTCGCAGCGGTTTTCGCTTATCGATAAAATAAGGTATGCCGTAATCATCCAGGTACGCACGCAGATAATGCTCGTAATAATCTATATCCGATGCGATAACAGCGATGTCACGATACCTGTAATTTTTTTGCCTGACCAGACGAAGTATTTCGCGTGCAACGAACTGTGCCTCGCTTCTGCTGTTAGCGGCGGCTATGAGCCTGACGCCGTCTTCGGCCTTTGCCTGCCGCGGCTCGAACATTGAAAATTGTTTTTCAATATGCGCCAGGGCGTTGCAGTTGCCGAATCGCTTTGTGTCACTGAGCACTACCGGTTTATCGATTTTCAATTTACATCTTTTTATTATTTCAAGCAGCTCGCAATACGTCTTTTCCGTAGGTCCGAACAGGTTTGTCGCATCGAGCATCGCCGCGTCTCCGCTGAAATCGAGCGATTCGGGGTCAACGCACAATGCTATGGACGCATCCGAGGCCGAACGCAGGACCTCAGCCAGAATCGAAAGCTCGGCTGCGGTAAAGCCTGCAAAGCCGTCAACCCAAACAGTCGCTTCTTTGACTATCGCCGATTCACCGACCGCCTGGCGCGCCAGGCCGAGCTGGACGTCGGGGTCGATGAATTTTCCTTCGATGAACTTGAGATACTCTTTGAAAACAAGTGCGATATCTGCAAACTTCAGTGAAGTCACACTATCGGCGTCGTATTTGGCAAGTGTCTCGATAAGCTCGTCGATATCCTCAGCGGTCCTGCCATACTGGTGCAGCTCGGCGATGGTCTGTGCTATTGCCCGGCCTGCACCGACCCGCCCGGCGGCGGCACCGAAAATCTTCAGCTTATCGGCGTGGACACGCAACAGCCGCTGGACTATCATTTGCCGGCCGATTTGCGACAGGCTGCTCCTGGCGGTGCTCTTGCCCAGCAGAAGATAGCAAAGCCGCTCGAAGCTCAGGACGTTTAGCCGGTCGTAGCCACCGAGCCTGTCGTCGGCTAAAATTGCGCGCTCGGCCTGGTAGGTGGCCTGCTCGGGAACGAGGAAAATCAGGGGGCGATTACTTGTCTCATCAAGCAAAGCCTCGACTATCTGGCCAACGCACCAGGTCGTCTTGCCCGTACCGCTCCTGCCCAATATGAACCGAACCGACATATAATCGTCCCTGAAAGACCGAATAAACCGGTACTTTTTACCATAATTACGGCCTTTTTTCAATTCCTGCAAACAAACAATCTATTTTATGCCGATAGAACTTTTATAGGAATCAATACATTGAAAAACGAACGATTATGGAGAACATAAAATGAAGACCCGACGAACTTTTCCGGCTACGGCACGCTCCGCCGTGACGCGCATATCCCTCACTGCAATAGTCCTCGTATGTGCAGCATTTTTCTGGCTGGCCCCCATCCACGGCGTTGAGAAAACCTACGAAGTCCATGCTTTGCCGGAATACCAAAGCGATACCGCACGGGCAATCGACGCCTATCAGCAGATGATTAACAGGATGCTCGACGACAACGAGCGTAACTGGGGAACTATGCAGAACCAGCTTAATACCATAAACAGCAAGCTGGATAAAATTCTGAGCGACCTCGATAATATATCACAGCGAATCGCCGGAATCGAAAAAAAGATGGGAGTAGAAGACGCGCCTGACGAAAAAGAGCCGAAGCCGGGCGAACTACAGCAACAGGAAACACCGGGTAAAACTCAACAGCCTTTAAACGTCAACTAAGCTAAAGGTTCATAGAATTCGGCAGGTCTGTCACCGATGGTATTGGTCAACGTGCCGAGCGATTCTATTGTACATTCGATAATATCGCCCGGCTGGAGAAATTCGCCGGTCGCCACTGCAACGCCCGACGGCGTGCCCGTGCAAACACAATCACCCGGTTCCAGGGTCATCAAGTGACTCAAAAATGAAACGATATCAGCAACCTTATAAATCATCTGAGAAGTGTTGGCCTGCTGACGGACCCTGCCGTTGACGGTCAGGCGCATATCCAGATTCTGCACATTTTTTATCTCGTCTTTTGTCACCAGGAACGGGCCCATCGGACAAAAACCGTCGGGCCACTTACCGTTGAGCCAATCATAAAATTCATCCCACGGCCTTTTCGCTCTGCCTTTCGAGAATGTCACCGAACGAGCCGAGACATCATTGGCAATCGTGTAACCTGCTACATAGTCAATTGCATCGTCAATGCCGACACAGTTGGCTGTCTTACCGATAACTACAGCCAGCTCGAGCTCGTAATCGATTTTGTCGCTGTACACCGGCCAGGGTATTATTTCATTCGGTCCTGTGACCGCGGTCGAAGGCATCAGGAACGGCCGGGGTACAGTGGTATTGCGCGGCGAATCGCTCAGACCCAATGCGAGGCCGGCCTCTTCGATATGTTTCGCGTAATTACCGGCCAAGGCCAAGACCTTGCCCGGCCGGGGTATCGGCGCTAATAACTTAACCGAATCCAGCGGGAGCAGTTCGGAACTTTTGCCGGCCAAATTATTAACATGTTCCAAGCATTCTTCGCCTCGTTGCAATATCTCCAGGACACTGCCCGGCGCGTCGGCGCCCTGCCAGTTAGCGCGAACATCAACGATAGTACCATCGACCAGCAATCCGCAGCAAGCTAAACTATCTCTCGAATACGTGACTAACCGCATATAAGCCTTCAAAATCGCATAGTTTCACACTGCTGAGAGATACTATCAGAATTCCCTTGAATTTTGAACCTCGAAAAGGTCTAATGTTTTCTTAAGAGGACGATAAGAAGCCAAGAGGGCCTGAACATGGACGCCACAAAGGGAAGTTTCACGACGCGGGTAAAGGATTTTTTCGCCAGGACCGGCAGCCGAATCAAGCTGGCCAAGTTCACCAAATCGGAAGGATTCAGCCCTGAATTGAACGACAGCGGCCTGCTCTCTGAAACCAGCGACAATTCCGAAGAAAAGACAGACCAGCCGGTACACAGCCAGACCGTAATGGTCAAATCCAGTCCGGATTCGGCCAAAAACGAACAGCTCGAAAAGCTGCAGGACGGCTTCAATCGACTCATCAGCAAGCTTGAAAATATTAACGACCATCTGTCGCAGCAGGTCGAGCATCAGCAGCAGTTAATGGAGCGTCTCGACAAGTTGCCGCAGATGTTCGAGAGCTTCGCGCCCAGTATTAAAAGTCAGCAGCAGCTCACGGAGCAGATGATTGCGGAGCTGAAGGCCTCGGCGATGAAGAACCAGAAGTTCGTCGAGGCGGTCGAGAGCATCCCGACCGAAACGGCAAAGCAAACCGACGCCCTGCAGAGTATCGACCATCAGCTCGCGGCCGCGGCCGACTGCGACGCACAGATGACCCAGGGCTTCAACAAATTTCGCCTTGCCTTGGATAAGCTCGACCAGAGCACCGTCAGCCAGACCGACTCCATTATGCAAATGAGCAAAACGTTTGCCGCGAGCGACCGCTATCTCAAGTACATTATCTCACGCGACAAAAAACGGATGTTCTGGCTGCTCGTTATATCGCTTGGTATCTGTGCCGCCGTGATTCTGGCCATGGTCGGAATTATACTGTATCTTGGTCGATAGGCTTTCGTAAGATACGCAGCAGAATAACATTAGCAGAAAACTCGAAAATAATATTTTTTTCGCTTGTACCGTCGGGCCGGTAGTGATAATCTGAACTTGTTCTTTGAGATTTCAAGAACCTGACCGCAGGTGTAAGGGAACTCGGTGAAAACCCGAGACGGTCGCGCCGCTGTAAGTGACGCTCCGGCATCAGCCGGAAATCCGAGAGGTATTGTCCCACTGTCGATACCAGCCGTTGCGGCAGCATTTTGCTGCAGTCGGCCGGTAAGGCGGGAAGGGGCCTCGAGGTATGTCGCAAGTCAGAAAACCTTACCTGTAGCCGGAGTGAATATTTAGTGTTCCCGCGATATGGAACCGCATTCACCGGACCTGTTTGGTTTTTTAGCTTACGGTTCGTATTTGGCAAAAACATCAGCCGTCGCTTCCTTCGCGGGAACGACGGCTTTTTTTATTCACCGCTCGAGGCCCTCGCGCAAAGGGCTGTAAAGCCGATTGAAAGGAGATGAACAAACCAGAGAAGCCCGCTTTGAAACAAACAGTAGTATCAACAAAACAAATTCGTAAATCAATAACTCGACTGGTAACAACCAGCCTGTGAGTTAATAGGAAGAAGAGGAGAGTTGGTAATGGCTTCGGAGAAGATGATGAGAAGCGTGGGAGTTCCTGCGCTCGTGACTATGGTGATTTTATTAGAAACAAACTGTTTTGCCGCGTTCTCAACCAGCGGCTACGATGTAACGGAGATTTATTCGGCAACCGGCACGGTAAATCCCCTTACCGGTATCGATGCTTACGGCGGCAGCCTTTATTTCGGTCACTACGAGAACATCAAATCATACAATATCAGCAGCGGTATGGTATCAACGGTCGGCACTATAAGCTCAACAGTAACAGACACGGTTGTGGTCCAAAACGGAAGCGTGACTTACACAGCCTATGCTTATAACAATGACTTCCCGCCGCCGTATCGCAGCGGTTACTTCGATACAAGCGGCACATATATCCAGCAGACTACCATTTACGGTCTCTATGACGCTGCGGTAAACCCGCCAGGCGAGCTTTATATTGTTGCTTATCCCGACGCAGCCGGCACAAAAATTTACAAGTATGACTGGTCCGGCGGCGGCACCACTCTAATAGCTGATATCGGCGGTTACAGCGGCGGGCTGACTTTTGACAGCTCGGGCAATCTTTACTACGCCTACCAGGACCTTTTCAACCCGGCTATTCTTAAGTTTAGCGCGCAGCAGGTCGCGGCGGGCGGTTTAACTATTGCCGACGGCGTGTCTGTTCTCGGCATTTCGGGCGGTTACCTGGCTTTCGATGAAAATGATAATTTTTATGCCACTACCGGCTGGGGCAGACAGCTTTCCATGTATGACATCGACACAGGAATCGAAACTGTCATCGCAAATGCCGACCCGGACTGGGAGGTGGACGCTATCGGCAAATTCGTAATAGACGGCGATTATCTTTACGCGGTCTACAACGAAAGAGACGTTTACGGCGCAATCGAGCAAATAACGGTACCGGAACCAGCCATGGTTTTGTTGATGGCTGCTGCCGGCGCAGGGCTTCGGAGAAGACGTGTATGAAAAGCTGATTTAGCAACTGTTGATTCCGGTAAACCCGGCGTGCGGATGAGGCTGAACAAGCAGCCTCATCCGCATTCGGCAGGAGTATGATGGAAATGTCTCTGAAGATTACAACCGGTTTTATTACTTGCTTCGTCATCTCGAGTTTTGCCTCGGCAGAATTCGACCCGTTTGCAAGTGGAGTGATTAATATAAGTCTCAACGGCCCGAACGAGCCTAATTATCTGCCGGCACCCGGTTACTGGCTGGACGATGACAGGTTTAATAAGCCCGAAAAGGCGCTCGGGGTCCCCACGGGCGGAGGAACCTTCGCTACAAACAATAATAGTATCGTAAGCCTTGGCGGTTTCGGCGGTCAGATTGTTCTGGCATTCGGCCATGATGTTGAGGATAATCCCGCCAATCCACTCGGCCTTGATGCAATAGTTTATTCCAACGCGTTCCGGTATGGGGGGCAATTATACAAGAATTATCACTGGAGCGAGCCTGCCACGATTGAGATTATGCCGGAACTAAACGGCAACAATATCCCCGGCGACGACCCCTGTGAAATCTGGTATGTCATTCCGGGAAGCGACCTGTCGGACGCAAGCACCTGGCGAATGAGACACTGGACCAGCGAGGATGATTTTTACCCGCCATTTACCGGCTGGCCTGACGACTACAATACAGCTGCTTTCGAGCTGTTTCCCAACTATAAGATTTTCGACCAATCTTTTTTGCTCTTAGTAAATCCTTACATCGAAGATAGCGACCCCTGCAACGACGACCTCGAAGGCTTTTGGGGTTATGCCGAATACAGCCCGACGCTTATCCTCGGCGACCGCAACGCCGACGATTTTAATGATACTTTCGGCGACTGCCTCGACATGCCCGCTGAATTATTCTATACCATCCCCGACGACCCCTTTGTTGTCGGCGTAGACGCCGGTTCCGGCGGCGGTGATGCTTTCGATATTGCCTGGGCGGTGGCCCCCTGCTCATGGCAGCCGGCAAATTTAGGGTCGTTTAGATATATCCGGCTGACTACCGCCGTCGACGGCGAGGACGGTTTCTACGGAGAGCTGTCGTCTGAAATTGACGCCGTGGCCGACGTCCGGTCTTACGGTGACATCAACGGAGACAACGAAGTCGATTATATCGACCTGGACTTATTCACACAGGCATGGTTAAGCGAATGGCCGCAGGAGGATTTTAACCCGGCTGCTGATTTCGTCGTCGACCATAGAATAGATTTCTCTGACTATGCGAAATTTGCATTCGGTTTCAGCCCATAAATGGGGGGTACAAAATCAAAGCTGTAAAAAATAGTTTTACTCAAAAAGCATTTAGCCTTATTGAGCTGCTGATAGTCATAGCTATCATCGCGATGTTGATAAGTATTTCGCTGCCATGCCTGGCTGTAGCCAAAAAGCAATGTCACGCAACTGTCTGCCGCAGTAACATTCGCCAACTGTACCTGGCCAATACCGAATACGCAGTGAATAACGATGAGTTTTACGTGCGGGCGGCGCACGACATCGACACCGGCTTCGGTGGCAGACATCGCTGGCACGGCGTTCGTCAAAGCGCCGGTGTTAGTTCGGACCCTGTAAAAAACACATTCGACCCCGCCAAAGGCCCGTTAATTCTTTTTCTAAACGATGGCCAAATCAAAGAATGCCCGTCGAGGGTCAGGTATGTAAAAGAAGGTGCGCTCAACGCGTTCGAGGCCGGCTGCGGCGGGTACGGCTATAACCAGGCCGGAGTCGGCTCGAGAAGTTTTCATTACGGAGGTAACGACATAAGGGCGATACGTTCGAGTATGAGAACCTGCGAAATCAAGCAGGTCGCAGGCAAGGTTATGTTTGCCGATACGGCGTTCCCACAGGGCCTCCCGCTAAGTAGTTACATAATTGAATATTCCTTCTGCGAGCCGCCTTACCACGTAAGAAAAATCAGCAATAAATTAAACGAGACTAAAAGGGCATCGCCTTCCATCCACTTCAGGCATCTGAACAAAGCAAACGTAGTATGGTGTGACGGGCACGTAACCGCCGAGAGTCTCGATTTCCCACAAGAGGCAAAAAGAAATACCGAGCAATTCAGAATCGGCTGGTTCGGCCCCGACGATAACAGCCTGTTCAGGCCGTGGAATTAGATTAGCCCCACGGCCCGTCGCGTTGTATAATTGCCGCTATGGAGGCTAAAAAATCAAAAGACATACTCAAGCTCTTCACAAACAGCATTAACAATCTTTTATGGCCCGCCGTTTGTATCAACTGCCGAGCGGCAATCGCAGATAATAACGACAAGCTCTGTGGCGACTGCTGGAGTGAGCTGCTCGCGTGCACGATGGATTCCTGCTGTCGGCGATGCGGATGTACCGCCGCCATAGGCGGCGTCATAGACGGCTGCTGCCCGGCCTGCCAGGGGCAGGATTTTCACTTCGACGCCTTTGCAGGATGCGGGATATACGACAAAACTTTAAGAAGTATGATACTCGCCTTTAAAAATTCCCACTGTGAACTCGCTTATACGCTCGGCTCATTCGCCGAGACGGCCTTTCACAACAGCGGTTTCAGCGACGAAATCGATTACCTTGTCCCGGTACCACTGCACTGGAAAAGACGCCTTGCAAGAGGTTACAACCAGGCCTTTCTAATCGCCAAACAGCTATGCACCGGGAACAGTAAACTGAATACCGACCTGGTCCGAATACGCAATACCGCCGTTCAGCCGAATATGGCCACAGCCGCGGCAAGGGCACAAAACGTCGCCGACGCATTTGCAGTGAGAAAAGGACATGACTTTGCGGGAAAAAGAATTTGTCTTATTGACGACGTTAAAACCACCGGCGCAACGCTGAACGAATGTGCAAAAACATTAAAACTGGCCGGGGCTGAAAAGGTCTATGCACTTGTGCTGGCCGTGGCTGGCCGGAACCACAGCTAAATCCCGGTCAATCGTACCGCTCTCGAAATAAATAGCCCCTCCCGCGCAGGAATCTCTTAACCGACCGCCGCAGTTTCCTCAAAGGCGTGGCACACAGGCGATGCAGTTTTATCAGCCTGGTTTTTTTGCGTGAAATTATACGCTCCTGTTCGGTCAGACATTGCGGCTGAATCTTTCGCTTGAGTTTATACAGATGATAAATGTCTGCCATTTTGAGGACTTCGAGCAATCGGTCCGACAACCTGCGCGAAATCAGGATTCGTTGCGGCACGTGCACTGAAATCTGAAAATCTATCAAATAAGGTTCGCCGTCTCTGCCCACAATAACATTGTCACGCTTATTCATATCCACGTAAATAACGTTACGCCTGTGCAATTCCTTCAACAACCGGCGCAGCTTCTCAAAAAAATCCTCACTCAGCTCCTGCGTCTGGTCGAGCCCCTGCCCTTCGATGTACTCGTAAACCATCCCGCATCTGCCGTAGCCGCTCAGCAATTGCGGTACTCGACCTAAATCGGCCACACGTTTGAGGTTGGTAATCTCCCGTTCACATATTCCCGCGCCAAGCCACCTCATCGGAAGGCCGAGAAGATTTTGCTGGCGCGATATCTTTAATACCACCTTTTTCGGAACATCACCGTTGGCACTATGACCGTTGTTTAGCTGATAGAGACCCGTAGCCGCAAAAAAATCATGCTTAAGCTCCCGGGCGAATAAATATCTGCCCCCATTAACGCGAATTTCAGCCGGCAGTTCCTTAGCACCACAGGCATAAAACTGCGCCCCCAGAACCCGTTTCATCCCTGAACTTGTAAACACCGTTTACGCCCCGCACAATCTTCCCAGGTTTCCAAACGCCTGCGGTTGCGGCTCGGCACATCACGTTTGGGATGTCCCCTGTAAAACCGTAATCTCTCACAATCTCTCGTATTTGATTACCGCCCGATACAGCCCGTTCACCCGTTTGCCTTCAACTATCATCGGCGCATAGTTTTCATTTCTCGGCTGTAATCTGACGTTATCGCTCTGCTCGAAAAACACTCTCTTAAACGTCGTCTCATGCGGTGAGCCGAACCGCACAAAGCAATCGTCTCCGTTGCGGACTTCAGCCGCCGGCGAGAATATGACAATGTCACCCTCGGTGTACTTCGGCTCCATCGAATCGCCGACCACGCGAACCGCAAAAGCATTCGGGTCGTGAATATCGGGGCATCGCACATAATCGTCGGCTATACCGACCGGATAATCCAAGTCATCGAAATCGCTCGGATAACCCGCTGCAACCTTATTAATAACCGGAACAAGACGACCCGGCGAAAGGGATTCGGACACCTGCTCGATATTCACCTTCTCGGCCTTGAGCATTTTGTTCATCTTCCTCTTGTCAGGCGACTTTTCTATAATCTGCCTGATAAGACTGCGGAGTTTCTTGTTCTCGGCCTCGGCCGACTCATACTCCTGGCGAATATCCGACGGCAGTCGTTCGACGTGCGCTATATGCAAAAGCAGCCCCGGCTCGAAACCGAGCGTCTGCTCGAGCCCTCGCAACAGCTCGTCGCTCGGCGGATTGTTGACCCTGCCCGTCTCGACCGTCGATAGATAAGGCTTGCTGAAACCAACGCGTCTGCTAACCTCGTCCAGCGTCAGCTTCAGTTCTTCCCGCTTTTTCCTTATTATATTTCCGAGTGCCATAACCCGAATTTTACCACATCCGGCAACAAAATCAACTACAAGTTAGATAAATAAAAAACATTTTTTTCACAAAAATCCCCTTAAAACCCTGTTTTTTACCCTTTTATTATGCCTTATCCGTACAAATGCCCCAGCAGGATTTTCAGGCCTATCGCAATTAGCACCAGTCCTCCGGCCGCCTCAATCCTGCTCTCGAAGAAATGCCCGAACTTCTGCCCTATGTAAACGCCGAGATATGACAACACAAAAGTCACCGCGCCGATAATCACCGCCGCAACTGCTATCGAACTTCCAACCAGACCAAGCGTCATCCCTACCGTCAGTGCATCTACGCTCGTCGCTACCGAAAGCCCAAGCAGCATTACAACACCGGACGAACTTTTTTCATTTCCTTTTATTTTGAACGATTCATAAATCATCTTGGCGCCGATTGCACTTAAAAGACCAAACGCCGCCCAGTGGTCATACCCTTCGATAAAACTTTTGACAGTAACGCCGCAAAAGTAACCCACCACCGGCATAAAGGCCTGAAACAATCCGAACAGAACCGCAACCCGAAATGCGTGGATTAGATAAAGCTTCTTATACGCACCG
>CAZFHM010000002.1:0-12092 GCA_964518825.1 uncultured Pirellulales bacterium | reverse complement strand
CGACAATCGCCACGGCAAAGGCATCCATCGCCAGTCCTATTGCTATAACGACAATCGTAAACAGTCCCATTCGTTCCAACGCTCAACTCCTGTCTCTGCAACCGATAATCCCATCTTCGTCAACGGCTGACTCTATCCTTTCGCCGGGTTTGACTATGAGAAATTCGTTATCATTCCACCGGCCGTCGACTAATCGCTGCATCAATCCCGAATCTCCTTTAATTTCATCATACTGCCAGCCGAGAAACCCAGCGCATTCTTTCGTAAATTTTTTTTCTTTTTCCGAATTATCAAAGCCCCAGTCGATATACGTCGCCCACTCGTATTCGGCCATCCACTTCTGCTCCTGCTCCATCAGGTACTGCGCGTTATCTTTACCGTATTTCTGCTCATATTCAGCCAGCATTTTTTCGTACCTTTGCCTGCCCGGCATCGTTCCGGTCTCTATCCATCCGCTGCTGTACCAATAGACCCCTCGATGTGAATTGAAGTATTCTATGTATTTCTCCTTCGAGCCTAAAAGTAAAGTTATACAGTCATGTCCCCGCGGCACTACTATCGGAATCTTAGCCGACAGGCCCGCGATGCCGTTACTGCACAGGCCGTAGCCCAGCAGCGAGACATCATATGGCTGTCCCTGCGTATTCTTCGTATTGTCCAGCGCAATCTGGACTTCAGCACGCAGTTTATCCGGCTCATTGTGCAGGTCCTGCTCCAGCAGAACTATATCCACATCATTGGGCGAACGGGCCGCACAAAAATGAGCCTCCCGCTGCATCACCCTGCATACTATAAATTGAAGCCTCATAGCTGCGCTTTATACCACAAACTGCGTCAAAAAACGATTAGCAATTGATATTTGCCCGCCGTTTATTATACTAATCTGAGCTGGAACCGGACAATCGTACAGGAGTAACTTTCGATGAAGAACATTATCGCAGACAGAACCGCACTTATAGACGCCAGCGGAATCCGCAAGGTCTTCGCCCTGGCCGCTAATATGAAAAACCCAATCAATTTCTCGATTGGTCAGCCTGATTTCGACGTACCCGGGCCGTTAAAAGACGCCGCCATCGAGGCAATCCGCAACGGATTCAACAAATATTCACAGACAGCCGGTGATGAAGAACTGAAAGAAAAAATAGCCGCAAACGTCACCGAACAAATCGGCTGGTCCAATCCCGGCGTGCTCGTGGCAAGCGGTGTCAGCGGAGGACTGCTGCTTACCTTCCTGGCCCTGATAAATCCCGGCGACGAGGTAATTATACCTGACCCGTACTTTGTCATTTACAAGCACGTTATAAATATGCTCGGCGGCAAATGTGTTTACGTCGATACCTATCCCGACTTCAAACTTCATCCTGAAAAGATTGAAGCCGCTATCACCGAAAAAACAAAACTAATCATCGTCAACTCGCCGTGCAACCCGACCGGAATGGTTTACTCGGTCGAACAGCTAAAAGCGGTCGCGGACATCGCCCGCAGGGGTGACATCGTTGTAATGAGCGACGATATTTACGATAAGTTCTCTTACGACGGCCCAGCAGAATCCATCGCAAAGTATTATGAAAAGACAATACTGCTCAAAGGCTTCAGCAAAACTTACGCAATGACCGGCTGGCGGCTTGCATACGCCGCCGTCAGTGATGTGCTCAAGCCCGTGCTCGAACAGATGACAAAAATCCAGCAGTACACATTCGTCTGCGCGCCGAGTCCGTTTCAGAAGGCCGCGGCCGCAGCCCTCGATTTCGACGTCACACAGTACGTGGACCAGTACCGCAAAAAACGTGACCTTATTTACGAAGGCCTTAAAGATAAATTCGAAATACCCAGACCCAGCGGGGCATTTTACGCGTTCGTAAAGGCGCCCGGCCCAAAAGCTACCGCATTTGTCGAAAAGGCAATCAAAAACAACCTGCTGATTATCCCCGGCGGCGTCTTCAGCGAAAAGGACACTCACTTTAGAATCAGCTACGCAACCGCTGATGAAAAAATCCAGAAGGGTATCGAAATCCTCCGCTCACTGGCGTAATCATTTGTTCTGTTTATTAAGGTTTTCTGTACAGAAACAGACGGTAGGTTTTGTACTGTCTGAAATCGTCGCTTGTCCTGCGCCCGTTCATATATTTGTCCCTGACCTTCGCAAGTTTCTTTCTGTACTTCCAGCACAGGAATTTGGTAATCAGCGGGTATCGTCCGCGCAGATACGCAAGGCTGGAATCCATCGCGGGCACGGCAACGTTCCTCATGGCGTCATCGAGTATCTCGATAGTCGGGGCCGTCTCGGTCGTGATATCCTCATCCGCGATTCTTTCAAAACCCGTTCTTTCCACACACTCGAAGAACTTGCCGAGATTATGCCCTCCGCCTATGGCGCTCTTTCCTTTTACATCCTTTTTGAAAACGTCGCATATGAACAGGTACCCGCCTTCGTTCAGCAGCCTGGCCGTTTGCTCAATTGCCCTTTCAAGGTTCACGTACTGAAAGCTCTCGCTGAACATCACACAATCGTATCTCCGGTCCGTCTGGAGCTGTTCGTAGGTACATGTAAATACCGTGCTCGCCTGGCCAAGTAATTCACTCGTCCTTTCACTTAGGAACGAGCTCGGTGAAACGCAATCGACTTTATAACCCATATCGACCAGCCGTTTCGCGTTCTTACCCGCCCCGCATCCAACGTCCAGAATCGTTTTGACCCCTGCCGGGATATGGCTCAGCAGGTACTCCGTGTATTTTTCCTGTGCTATGTGGAGATTGGATACATCCACATCGAGCCCGTTTGTCCAAAGCCCGTAATGTAGGTGCTCTATCTTGAAAAAGTGCCTGCCGCACATGGCCCCTACTTCCAGGCCAAGCTCCCTGCTGTTCTTTTTAGCAGTCTTTGTCATTTGCACTGCCTTAATACCACTGCCAAATAAAAACTTACTCAACACAAGAAATGACCGTAACGATATGCCGTATTCCCGATTTTTATCAGCGTTGCCATGCCGGCTTAACACTGTTTTAATACAATCATTTCTGCGAATCGTATATTATATGCTTATCGACCATCCCCCACAATAAGCATTGAAAATTCTTTTCCCGGACCTCTCATATAATATTCAATCACATCGCCATTCCGCCGTCCACGCACAGCACCTGGCCGGTGATATAGCCTGCCTCGTCACTGGCCAGAAATGCGATTGCATGCGCCACATCATCGGCGCTGCCCATCCGCCGAAGTGGTATAATCTGTTTGGCTGCCTCTTTGACCTGCTCCGGCAGAGCCGCCGTCATTTCAGTCTCTATAAATCCCGGCGCTACGCAATTGGCCGTGATATTCTTTCGCGCCAGCTCCCTTGCAACCGTCTTGGTCATCCCGATTAGCCCTGCCTTGCTGGCCGAGTAGTTGACCTGCCCGGCGTTACCCATCACGCCCGAAACACTGCTGAGCGATATAATCCGCCCCCACTTGTTTCGTACCATATATCTCGCTGCGACCCGCATCGCCACGAACGCCGCACGCAAATTCACCGCTATGACCTTATCGAATTCCTCGTCGCTCATCCGCAGCAGTAGATTATCTTTCGTAATCCCAGCGTTATTTACCAGTATGCCTATGCCGTTATGTTCTTCTGCCAAATCATCGAGCACCTTCGTAAATTTTTCCGTATCCGTAATATCACAGCAGCGCGTAATCACTGTGTGTCCCATCTCTATAACGTGCGCTTCGAGCTCCTTAAGCTGTGCATCGAGCAAATCAATCGCCGCAACAATTCGTCCCTGTTCGAGCAGCTTCATTACGACACACTTGCCGATTCCGCGAGCCGCACCTGTAACCACCGCCAGTCTTTTTTCCGACATCTTTATTCTCCCAATAATTTCTTCAGACCTGCTGCATCACTTATATTAACCACCTTCTGTTTGCGGTCAATCCTTCTCATCAGGCCTGTCAGCACCTTGCCGGGCCCAATCTCATAGAACATCTCGATTCCGTCGGCAATCAGCCTTTCCATACATTTCTGCCACAGAATCGGATGGGTCAACTGCATTTTGAGTCCTTCGACTATCGCCTGTGAGTTTCGGTAGTACTCAGCGTTGATATTCGCAATTATATTTACATCATTCAGCCGGGCAATCTTCGCCTCAGCCAGCGCATGCCCTAACTGCTCAGCAGCGCTTGTCATCAGCTCAGTATGAAACGCACCAGCTACAGCAAGCGGCACCGCCTTGATCGCCCCGTACTTCTCCGCAAGCGCCTCGGCCCGTGAACACGCCGTCCTAGTCCCGCTGACTACAATCTGGCCCGGGCAGTTATAATTGACGCCCACTAAAAGCTCGCCCTCGCCCGCCTCACGACACAACTGCTGTACCTGGTTATTATCCAGCCCAATCAGGCACACCATTGCTCCCTCGCTCATCTCGCTTGCAGCCTGCATCGCCTCGCCGCGCCGCTGCACTAACTTCAATCCATCCTCGAAGCTTACCAGTCCAGCCGCGTACAGCGCCGTATATTCACCCATACTCAGCCCGGCCATCGCCGCCGGAACCATATCCACCGTAACAGGCCGAGACTTCATCACCTCCAGAATCGCAGCCGAGACGGTAAATATCGCAGGCTGTGATACTGCCGTACTGTTGAGCTTCTCGGCCGGCCCGTCGAAACACACCGCCTGCAAATCATAGCCGACTATAGCGTTGGCTTTTTCAAAGACCGCCGTCGCTTCCGGGCACTCCTGTACAATATCCCGCCCCATTCCTGCATATTGAGCCCCCTGTCCGGGAAATAGAAATGCCGTTTTCATCGACACTATCCTTCTTTAAATCCTTTTTATTACAAATGACCATCCGTCCTGCTGTACACAAACCGCAGATTTTAACGGCCTCAGTCGAATACCTCAAGCAGTTTTCCAGACGCCCGTCCTTAACGATAATCGAACCTTCGCAGTATGCTTACAGAGACGAAATGAGGTTTGAAGAACAAAAAATCCAAAATGGTTAATTGAGAATGAAGCACGGCTGGAGCCATTGCTCGCTGAACAGTTCGAGGTCCTCATAGTCAACGTCTTCGTCACCGCTCAGGTCAGCTCAGATTGAGAAGTGGTTAATTAATCACAAGCCAGTTATCGACAAACTCTGCCAAATCTCCCAGCCCAACCGATTCATCACAATCAAGGTCAACTCCGCCGCACCAGCCGCAATTACTGTCCAGCCATCTCTGCGCGAGCACGGCTAAATCGTACATATCTACATCGCCGTCGGGTTCAAAATCACCAAGAAGGCTAACAGGCCCCGGGGCAGGACCAAAAGTCTCGACGTATGGTGTACCGCAGTAAGTCATATTACCAAGATGAATCACACGAATATCTTGTTGCTGAAGTTCTTTTAATATGCAGTGGTCCATCCCAGGCTCCAGATGCGGTGTAAAAAGAAAGTCTTCACACCAATTGTGGTGACCGGCCGAATAACTTTGCGAAGCACCGCTAAACAGAAATATCGGCCTGGTTGTATAACCCCGTATAACTGTTCGACACCAGGATTCGAGAGCACACACCTTACAAAACCCTCCCTCAAGGCAGTACGTAGTTTCGATGGACACCTCCGAATCCTCGTACAGGCGTTCTACTGGATACTCGCAACCGCAGGCAGCGTATGAGGGACACGTCGCATCTATTTCATCGAGCGGCGGGATTTGGCGAATCTGCTTGACAACAATGCCGCCGGCGGGTATCGCAGCACCGCCGGGCGATACCTTCTTGTATTCAAAATCCAGACCATACTCTGTTTTGCCGGTAACCGTTTCAAACTCTTCAGCAGCCGCTATAAGCAGCTGAGTCAGGTCATTATAGTCCTGCTGCCAATCCATTACCGTCTCACCCAGAATCACAAGATTCGACTGACGAATCAGGGTCATAGATACCGTCCCGTCCGGCTCAGCATAAACGCTCACTTCCTCGGGTATAGAACCGTCCTCAGGATTGCTGACACTTACCGCACCTTTTTGCGTAACCAGTTCGATATCCCAGTGCGACTGCTGCCTGTGCATAGTAGCTACGCCGTTAGCCATTTCAATCTCATCCGGAAATGAATGGTGAACCAGCAATGCCATACCAACCTCGGCTTCATCCACATCGTGACGAAGCCGTTCAAGATAGGCATTGTCATTATAGAAGCTTGCAAACACTTTGCGAATTGCCCTGAAAACACCTCGCTCGTTGGATTCTTCAGGGTCACAAATGCAGGGCCCGCTGTCATCAGCGTCCAAATCATCCGCCAGACAGCCGCTGTAGCTGTCGTATAGGCCGGCCCCGGTAAATTTTTCGCTGTCCTCCATATTCGTCGAGCTTCTGAAGCGTATATTGCTGTTCGGGTCGAACCCGTAACTCGGGTCCTGCAGCACCGCGATTATTGCATCCGTAAGCTGCGGGCTGAAACTCGTAATGCTGGCATTGATGATGATGTTGCGAACAGCGGCAAGGTCAGCCGATAATGCCGCAAGGTCGGACGGCGGATACGTATAGCCTGCCAGCCGGTTGGCAATTTCCTCACGAAGCGTGCTGCCGGTAATACCGACCGAAATCATAAATTTGGTCGGCTCGCTCAGGTCGTCGGTCAGATACATCCCGCCCAGGTCAACCGCCGTCGGGCCGGCATTATATATCTCGAACCAGTCATCATACTCACTATACTCGTCGGCCGTTATCGAATCGTTGTCGGCCATGAACTCGTTGATATACAATCCCTGTTGCGGGCCGCCGGTGCCGCCGGGATTCGGCGCATTCGGGCTGATGTCAGCACCGTAAAAGAAAGTCCACATATCATTGCCGTCCGGCGAACGGCCGTATGAGACATCTGTTGTCTGCTCGCCAAAACTGATACCATCTATCAAGGTAGTCCCATCGACATCGAACAGACCTATATCCTCACCGCTTTTGCCGAGCTTGAAACTTGTATGCGTCGGGCCCTGTTCTGTCTGGTCGTCGGCCCAGAATACAATGTATTGGCCCGGGTTGATGATAACACTTTCGCCGGCTGCAAGCGGCTGGTCCAGAAATTCATTCCAGAGGTCAAAAGACAAGGCAACTGCAACCGGCGAACTGTCCGGTATCGAGGTCCTCAGCATACCATAGTTCGAAGCCTTGCCTCCGAAGTGGTTAATGTCCGCTGGCAACAGTCCATCTGTATTCGCGCTATAACCGCCGAAGAATGCAATCGGTGAAATATCCAGTGGCATCGGCGCCTTCAACGCAAGAATATCTTCAATCTCTTCGAGCGTGAAAGTATCCATAGCGTCCATTATCTGGACACTGCATTCGCCGCTGACCTGCTGCACACATATCAGGACCAAACGGCCGACAAGTTCCCAGCTCTGCGCAACGTCTGAAGCATTTGCAAGAAAAACAAATGGAATACCGTAAGTCCTGGCAAGAATAGCCACGTGCGAGTTCGGCGTCGACGGCGACAGACATATAATGCCCGCAACATAGGGCACCTCGGCCGGAACACCGTCGGTCAACAAAATGTCTTCAGGCAGCAGGCTTCCATTAATATATGCCTGCTGAATCTGGTCACCCGGAAAATATTTCAATCTACCGAGCGCCCAGCCCTGCGAATAACAGATATTACCCTCTATCCATTGCGCAATCGAGCCAATCGGTATACCCTGCGATTCGAACCAGGTCTGATTCTCCTGTGCTACCTGCAGCTGTTCATAAGTCGGGAAATAAAACGCCTGAACACAGGGGTCGGCTATAACGCTGTCTTTAACCACCGCAAACATATCGGCAATCTCTTCCCTCGTATATGGGTCATAGCGAATAAACTGAATTCCATATTCCTCAAATGAAGGCGTCGGAGGATTACCCTCCAGCGGCGGTATGAGGACCGCTCCCAAAACCGCCTGCTGATTCGGTTCATACAGCGTAACATCAAAAAACTCAGGAACGGTCATCCCAATGAACGGCTCAAGCCACTTCGCGGCAAAGTGGTAATGGAACATATACAGATTGCTGTTCTGGTAATACACCGTATACGGGTCATCCAGCTTAATAGTAAATTTTACCCACCCTGGGCTCATATCGGAAACACCCGGCACACAAAGAGGGTCGTCGGGAAAGACAATATAGTTCCTCCAAACTTCGGTTATAACCAGTCTTACAGCCACAATGACCGGGCTGTTTTCCGCACTCGAGTCTGAAATCATCAGATTGCAGTCATATATCCCATCTTCAAGACCGTTTATATCCACGCTGAGCGTCACTAAATCCGTCTCGCCTGTTGAGCTGCCGCCGGCAGGCTCAGCCGTAAGCCAGTTACAATCACAGGTAATTTCCCAGTTGAGAGTTCCACCGCCGATGTTACTGATGGAAAGTATCTGGTCGGTCGGGTTGACATCGCCTTCATTGGCATCAAACGTGAACTCTAACGAACCAACTCCAATCACAGAACCAACAACTGTTAGATTGACCGGGACTGTATATGGGCTATTACCGGCATTGGGGTCTAAAACCGTTAGATTGCAGTCGTACACACCGCCTGTTAATCCTGAAATATCCACGCTCAATGTAACTTCATTAATATCACCTGTTGAACTGCCGCTGGTCGGGTTTACATCCAGCCATGCGCAGTCCTCGGCAATCACCCAGTTGAGAGTACTGCTCCCGCTATTGCTGATGGATAAAATCTGACTGACCGGATTTGCGCCGCCTTCATAAGCAGAGAAATCAAAAAGACTCGGAGAACACTCAATTACAGGTGCATCCATGTTGAGAACCACTGCAATTGTGCAGGGGCTGTTTAAAGCACAGGGGTCAGTAACGGTCAATTCACAGTCATAACTGCCCCAGGATAATCCTGAGATATCTACACTCAACGTGACCATATCGACATCACCGGTTGAGCTTCCATTATTTGGTTCTACAGTCAGCCAGTCACATTCATACGTGATTTCCCAGTTAACTGCGTCTGTGGTGCCGCTCCATATATTGAGTGTTTGGTCCTCTGGATTCGCTCCCCCATGCTCAGCGGTAAATACAAACTCTTGTGATTAAACAGCAATAAGAGGCCCCTACGTACCGCTAACTTCATAAACACACAAATCAACTATAAGGTCCATGATGCGTGGATTTCCATCCGCATCCGTGACTATAGTCGGTGGAATTGCCAAATTATCTCCGGCATCTTTGCATGGAGATTCGGCCGGCAAATGAAGGTCGTCATCTTCTGTTCCTAATACACCATCCGGCCCATTGGCATCTATAAATATTGGGTCATCGCCGATGTTGCCAACCCCGCCCAAACTACCCGTCCAACCCTGGACACAGCAATAGTTAATGTTACCTCCGCTAACCTGCGACAATTCCACTGTACCATACTGGTCGCGGTTGCCCCAAAGAACACAGTTAGTAAGGGTTGGGCTACCGCCGAATACGCCCGCTCTCACTTTCGCTAAATTACCAATGAATGTACAGTTAATCAATGTCGGATGCGTGCCTGAGTAGTTATATATTCCTCCGCCAATACTTTCGCATGAGTTACTGTTGAAAATACAGTTGACTATTTCCGGATTGCTGCTGCCGGCGTTAAATATACCGCCGCCATCATTGATAGATGTACAATCTCTGAACACGCAGTTAACCAGTCGTGGGCTGCTCAGATAGTTATACATACCCCCGCCGCCATAAGCTGACTCATCGCTGATAAACATGCAGTTAGTAAGCGTAGGATTGCTGGAATACATATTTGCCAGTCCACCGCCTTGGTCAGCCCTGTTTTCGCTAAACTTGCAGTTGCTTATTGCAGGACTGCCGGAAGAATTGTACATACCCCCGCCTCTTTTAGTGCCGACGTTCGCATTTCCTCTGCTAACGGTAAAACCATCCAGCACCAAACTCGAATCTGTCTCGCTGCCGGTCACTACATGATAGCTATTCTCTCCGTTGTTAGTAAAATTCGGCCCGTCATTGCCATTCAAATCACCGCTGAGAATACTCTCATATAACTCGATGTCACGCGCGTCAGGGTCAGCTTCTCCATATCCTGCATAGCCGCCCAGAACAGACACCCCGGTTATAAGTTGAAATGTCGCTGCTCTGTTTCCTGAGCCTCCCGGATTTGTACTACTCGTGTCGGGGTTGTAAATTCCCTCTGCTACTCTTATCGTATCGCCCGCATCTGCTTGTGACAACGCATCCTGTAAATGATTGTACGCATCCGCCCAGCTCGTCCCGTCCTGAGCACCTGGCGCATCAACATCTACATATAATATGTCACCCGTGCAGGGCACTACGCCAACAGCGCAAAATATTACCGCCAAAATAACTGCACGCTTGTAAAATGTTCCTTCCATAATTCCGCGCTCCTTGTCCCCTCAATAACTCCCTGAGAGTAGTCTATCACACCGTCTGTTTAACGTCAAGAAAATATATCTATCAAAACCCAAATTAACACACCGGCAAACCAAAAGGGGCACCAAGCATAAAAGGCCGGTGATTTTCACCACCGGCCTTTATAATTCCCGCATTTCCTTAGCTTGTCGGAGGGCCTGTGCAAAAAATCTCTATTGAACTTCGCTGCTCGCGCTCAGCAGAATCTCTTCAGAGCAGGGCTGGAGCCATTGCTCGCTGAACAGCTCGAGGTCTTCATAGTCAACGTCCTCGTCGCCGCTCAGGTCAGCTTCGAGCGGAAACCCGACGTGCTGCCATTGCCTTGCGAAACGTGCAAAATCGACAAGGCTTCCCGAGCACAACGACCCCGCCGTCCAGCCGTTCGGATGGATGTTTACAATACCGCGCTTTATAGTGTTGTAGCCGGCGGGCAATACGCCGGGCAGAGAGTACCACATTTGGCTAATCTCGCAGGGGTCTTCTAAACCCCAGCCGTAATTGAGGTGATACATGCCGTTGTCACGGTAGCCGTCACAGACAATGGCATGGCCCACCGTCAAGTCGTCAATCCTGATAGAGACAATAGCAGGCTGGCCATTTTTCATATTGGACCGTAAGACATCATAAAAATCGGCGTCAACATCCGGCTCCATTATATCGGCCGAAGCGTAACCCAGACCGTTCATAAAAGCCGTAGCTATATTGGCTGAGTTTGCCCCCGACCCCTCGTCAGAATAAGCCGTCTCCGTAAGGACACCGCAACCGAATATCAAATCCGATATGGCCTGGTCCGAAGGGTGTACACCGTTTTCATTGTAGTTGATGTACCACATGCTCGGGTCATACTCATATTGAAAGACGGACGGAAATTCGTTTTCGCCGTCAGGGTTCAGGTCTATCCATATCAGGCGCTGCTGCTCGAACAGGTCGTTCTGCGACAGGTAGTTGTCATCGTCAGAGAACACTATGGACAACGGGTACTCGAAATAATTCACCACCTGTGCCATGGCGATTGCCACACAGCCGGCCACACATTTGTTCGACGGATTAATAGGGTCGGGCGGACAGCTTGCATTATAGATGCTGTCGCCGGACGTGCTGCCTTGGCGCCAGGCCGTATCAAGCCAGCCGTCGTCATCACCATCCGGCCATTGTTTGTAGCTATCAGCCGAAACCTGCTCCAGCACGGTGACATCACTGTATTCGAGAAGGTCCCACTGCTCGATGTTAGCTGCGGAAAGCGCATCCATAGACTCCTGCGATGACCTCATCATTTCTAGCCGGCTTTTTATATCACGACGCAGCATCTTCAGAGGAATATTGTCTTCGCCGTCAAATGCGGGGAATTTGCCTTTGTCCGAATAAGCAAGTATGGGCACAATTGAATCATCGGCCGAAACGACAATAAAACCTTCCGGCTCAAGCTCTACGATATATGCCAGCGGCTCGGTACCATCCTTGCCGAAAATTTCTCTCGTATTTTGTCGCTTCCGCTTAACCTGACGCTCAGGCCTGGCCTGCCTTGATAACCGTTCAGCTTTTTGCGAGCGTCTGTGGGTTCTATGTTTTTCCAGGTCGAGAAAACCTGCCGCTGCACGCCGGGCACGGGACTGTTTTACCGGCCTGGCTGTAGATACGGCGCAGAAAAATAAAAAGACAAAAAGCACTATACACGATAAGCGAATCAGCTGCTTGCTCAAGAAATCAAACCCCCATCCGATAATGTAG
>CAZFHM010000001.1:41205-50239 GCA_964518825.1 uncultured Pirellulales bacterium | reverse complement strand
TTTTAGACAGGATAACAGGATTAGCAGGATATATAATTGAATATAGAATATCGAATCCTTCGGCAAGCTCAGGACAAGTGTAGAATTTAGAATTGCGAAAAAAAGCAGGATGGCAGGGAAACAGAAGGAACGTCAAACTTCCAACATTGAACATTCAACGGTAATCAGAGGACAGGCCCTTCTATTTTGTGCTGCGAAGGGCAGGGGAATAACAGATGATTGATTGAAATTATGGAGCAAGAGAAGAAAAGTACAATGTCCCCTTTTCCTTTTCCCTCTCAAAAAGATAGGCAAACGTCCCTAATATAATTATTTTGAGACACGGATTAACGCAGTTTTCTTTGACAGGATAACGGGATTGACAAGGTTTATATTGCGAGATACGAATGACGAGGGCCGAGCGACGAAAAGAACACATCCCTAATTTACCAAATTTATTCACATTATTTTAAACTCGAAGCATTTTCCTGACGATATTAAAGACTAAAAGAAGATTAAATAATTAAAAAATTATCATTCAAAGCAGAAAGGGGGAATAAAATGTTTCAGCCTGAGGTTAAATACCATTTTATCCACAAATATTGTCCGCCGAAGAAAGGGTGGTTTGTTCATGTGGATATAGACGGAGCCGAAAAAGGAAAGACAGGAGGAAATCGTAACACACGTAAGCGTCGTGCAGAAAGTTGGGAAAAATACAAGGAAAAATTCATAGATGGAAAAATAGATTGTAATGGATGTTTCAAACAGTGGCTAAAGAATAAATGTTCACTACACATATCTAATGATTCTGAAACAATGAATTTTCTTCGTCGCCGTGATGTTTTAGCCTTTCATCCGAAAAAAAATACTGTCCTTATTGCTGAAATCGAAAGTGAGTCTTCGGAGAGAGAACAAACTGAACGAAAGATTTATAGTGCAATTGGTCAATTGACTCGTTCCATTGGAGAGTTATCAAAGTTTAAGTCTAAGTTAATGATAGTTGTACATGGAGAAAGGCTTGAAGAGAATTTGAAAAGGATGCACGTTGGGCTTAAAAAGCTTAGTATAACTGGTGTTGTTTTAGGTAAAAATAAGCGATGGAAAAAAATTGCTTAGCAACAGTGAGAAGGACAATAATTAAAAATAGGAAAAGAAACTGTTGTTTTTATTACTTTTCCCTACCCATATCCTACCTATATCGAAATTATTAGGTGCAAATTTGCAACTGGTTCTCCGTCTTGTTCCGTGTGCTCAGTGGCTTAAAATGGATTCCTGCTTGCGCAGGAATGACAAAGACCCACAGCACAGGTCCGCGGGCTAATCAACGAAGATTCCTGCTTTCCGCCTACATCAAGATTACGGCGGACAAGTCGCAGGAATGACAAATTAGTCGCCGTATGCGGCGACTGCTAAACGAACTACGAAGGAAATAATCACCTACAGTGCCATCGTACTAAAGAATCCAGAATACAGCAGAAAACGGAAGATAAGATTGAATATTTACTACTTGGCGATATTTTCTCTGCGAACTCGGTGGACTATGTGGCTATGATGGATTAAAATGTAAATTAATGCCTTGATGGGATGCAGAGGAAATTGAAGGATTAAGGATTAAGGATTCGGATGATGACAAAGGACGAGGTTTTCGAATTTATAAAGGCTAATCCGGTTTGTGCGTTGGCGACGGCCGAGGATAATCGGCCTTTTGTGAGGATGATAATGCTGTACCGGGCTGATGAGAACGGGATTATCTTCACTACGGGCGAGAACAAAGATATGCACTGGCAGTTGAAGGGGAATCCACAGGTTGAGCTGTGCTTCTACAACGCCGAGCAGGGCAAACAGGTGCGAGTGAATGGTACTGCTGAAGTGCTTGAAGATTTGGAACTGAAGAAGCAGGTCGTTAAAGACTATCCGTTTCTGCAGGAGTGGGTTGACCGTGAAGGTTATGAAGTTCTCGTGGTTTATTGTATAGAAGACGCAGTGGCTACGCCCTGGACAATGGAAACGAACTTCAAGCCGAAAGAATATATCGAATTATGAAAAAAGTATTAAAATACATTGGCGTCACTGTACTTTTATTACTTGTTTTTGGAGCAGGATTTTTTTGTGCTACGTTATGGTTTACGTATGACTTTCTTATGGATTTAGGAAGCCCTCGTATTTACAGTGATGCAGGGATAAAGAATTCGATATCCAGCCGGATAGGCACACTTCCATCTGAATTGAAAAGACTGTACTTTTCCTCTAATGGATTTTGTGACCCTGAGTTTTTTATCGCTTTTAGTGCACCGAATCAGCAGGAATATCTTGAACAAAATTTCAATATTAGCCTGGATTCTTTTGTTGCTGTTGAATCTTTGCCGGATAGAGTCATAAAAAGAGGGCCTGATAGCTGGGAACCGGAATTCAGAGATGAGAACTGGGATTTAAAAAACCAGGAAAAACTTTTAATGTATAAGATACCAGGAAGAACGTTTTTTTATTCACCAGCGAACGAACGTTTGTATATTTGCCTGTGGTGGACAAGTGATGGATGACGTCACAATTATACCGGCGTTTGGGGACAATTATATATACCTGTACAAATACGGGGGAAATGATGCGTTTGTTGTGGACCCGGGTGAGGCACGTGTTGTCGAAGCGGAAATTCAAAAACAGAAAATCGAATTAACGCATATCCTTCTGACACACCATCATTTTGACCATACCGGCGGGGCGGCTGAATTAAAAAAGAAATATAATTGCCGGGTAGTGGACGCAAATCAATCGACATTGCAACTGGGGCAGATGGAAATCGAAATTATCCCAACACCGGGGCACACCAAGGACAGTGTTTGCTTTTATGTGTCGGCCGGTGGGGGAAAAGCGGTTTTTACCGGTGATACACTTTTTGTGGGCGGCTGCGGTCGGCCGATGGAATGCTCAAGAGAAATGATGTGGCGGTCGCTGGAAAAGCTAATAGCTTTACCTGATGAGACGGAAGTTTATTGCGGGCATGATTATACACTGGATAACTATCAATTTGCCTTGAGTATCGAGCCGGACAATTCAGAAGTGAAAAAATGTATCGCTGATTTGGAGGCTGGCAGATGTTGCGTTCCATCTACGATTGGTCGGGAGAAAAAAACAAACATTCTGCTGCGGGCCGGGTGTGATTGCGTCAAGGCGGCTTTGGGTATGGAAGGAGCGGCGACGGAAGAAGTTTTTGCGGAGCTTCGCAAGAGAAAAGATGCGTGGGGATGAAAGTTGGATGAGATACAGCGGAAACTGGAGCTTTTCGAGAAGCGGCTTGCCGGCCGATGGGCCTTTCACGGGCGAATGGTAAGCTCGGCGCCGTTGTTCTTCGTTGCGGTCGGGCTGATACTGGGAATTTGTCTGCAGTGGTATTTTGAGATTAGCTTTTGGGTCTGGCTGACGTTATTGGTGGTATTGGTTTTGGGGGCGGTTGTGACAAGTTTTCACGGGCTCCAAGCCCGTGCCAGCAAACCGGCGGTTTTAGCTTATATGGCAATGCTCTGTGCAGCCTGTCTGGGGGCAGTTCGATTGGCCGGCTACAATCATACACCTGCAAAAGATATTCGTAATTTTGTCGGGCAGGAACGGGTGCTGGCCACCATTCGCGGCAGTATTATTACCGACCCCTATACGAGGTACAAAGACGATTGGGCGTTTGCGAAGTTTTCACATTCGGACCCGTGGAGCAGTTTTTATCTGGAGTTGAAGGAGGCTGAGGCAGTTGACGGATGGAGAGAGATTGGCGGGACAATTCGAGTTGTTACTGGTGAGCCTATACTGGATTTGAAAGCAGGAGACTATATCGAGGCTTACTGCCGGCTGAACAGACTTCGAGGAGCGACGAATCCGGGGCAGTTCGATTTGGCGGATTATCTGGGTAAGCGAAATGTTTACGTCGGGGCTTTGGTCGAGTCACGGCAGGGTATCAAGCTGCTGCGCGAAAAAGAGAGCGGGTCATGGGTAAGATTAAAAGTACGCTTTAGACAAATTATAAGCAGGTCGCTATTGGATGAAGGATTGATACAAGAGCGAGAGAAGGGTTTGCTGGAGGCGCTGCTGCTTGGTTATAGAGGCAATATTGATGCTGACACATATAGAGCGTTTGCGAAGACGGGGCTGCTGCATTTTATCAGTCTTAGCGGGATGCATCTTGGGATATTGGTGGGGATGGTATGGTGGCTGACGGTCCGTATCGGACTGCTCAAGCCTGCAAGGGCGTTTGTGTGTATTGTAATGATAGCTCTCTTTCTTTTTGTTGTGCCGTCGAGGGCTCCGACGATAAGGGCGGCGGTAATATGTCTTGTCTTTTGCTTTTCGGTGTTTTTTAAACGCTATCCGAATCCGCTTAACACGTTGGCCGTCGCAGCTATAGTGCTGTTGCTGATGCAGCCGACAAGCTTATTTGAGCCGGGCTGGCAATTGTCTTTTGCGAGTGTCCTGGGTATTTTATCCTTTGCCAGTGGTATAAATGATTCTCTTCACGCACGACTACTGAAACCGTTGGCGGGGATTATGGGCAAGGCTCGGCTTTTTAGCGTTATCAAGCAGGCTTGTTCATATTTGCTGTCAATCTTTGCTATTGGTTTGGCTGCGTGGCTGGGCGGAGCAGGAGTACTGCTCTATCATTTTTATTCGATAAATCCCCTAACAAGTATCTGGACCGTTATAGCATTTCCTTTAGTAGCCTGTATTCTCGGGCTTGGTTTTCTGAAAATTTTGATTTCATTTTTCCTGCCAAGCGTGTCAGTTCTGCTTGCTGTGGTACTGAATTTTTTATCTGCGGTATTGATTGCGATAGTGGAATTCCTGGGCAGGATAGACTTTTCCGAGATTCTTGTCGGGCATGTGCCGGTTAGTGTCGTATTGCTGTATTACGGCGGGATGGCAGTTATTGCCTGGGCGTGGTATCTGCGGCCTTTGGCCAGGAGGGTTGTTTTTGTTAGTACGGTCCTGCTGGTGGTCGGGATAACAGGTTCTATAAAATTGCAAAGGATGTACCCGGGGGATTTGCAGATGACCTGTCTGGACGTTGGCCATGGTCAGGCAATAGTAATACGGTCGCCGGAAGGGACGTTGCTGTTTGACGCGGGTTCACAGCACAGCCGTAACATCGGACAGCGTGTTATAACACCGTTTTTGAGATATTGCGGGATTAGTAGATTGGATGCCGTAATAATCAGCCATGATGATATCGACCATATCAATGGGCTGGTTGAAGTAATAAAGGATTGTGACGTCGGAAGTGTTTATGCAAGCGTCGCTTTTATTGATAAGAGTAAGGAATTTGGTACAGCCTTGCACCTTGCCGATAGTCTTGCCGAGTACGGCGTTGGTTTGGAACAATTGGGTAATACGATAGAGTTGGAGCCGCAAGTTCGAGTTGAGATTCTCTGGCCTGATGAGACGGCGTGCAGGGACGAATCGTTGAGCGATAACAATAAGTCGGTGGTCAGTCTGGTTGAGTTTGCAGGTCGGCGGATTCTGTTGTGTGCGGATATCGAAGATTTCGCCCAGCAGAAACTGTCGGCAAAGTATGAAGGTTTACATGCGGACGTTGTCGTAGTGCCGCATCATGGCTCGTTGCGGACAGGCGGCTCGGAGTTTTTAAAGAGTATTGATGCGCAGTACCTGATATGCAGTTGCGGGATGCGATATTTTGAGCGGCTGCAAAGGTCGGCGCCGGATGTTGGCGGGCAGTGGTTTTACACGGCGCGCGACGGCGCGGTGCGTTTTCGTATCGGCAAAAATGGAAGTGTCAGCGCAGAATCTTATTAAAGATTCACGTGGCACAAGACGCTGACGGCCCATAGCAGGTTTTTAGGTGGTACGACCTTGGTGTCGTACTTTTCATTTATGGGGATAAGATGCACACCCTTGGGCGTTGTGCGTATCAGCTTGCAGGTGACGCCGATCTGGTCGGCGATGCAGGCAACCGCAAGCCGGCCGTCTGATGCGGGGACGGAGGGGCTGGCGATGACGATATCTCCGTCGTTAATTCTCGGTGACATGCTGTCGCCGTCAACGTGCAGGGCAAAGCAGTCGGGAAAGGCCGAGGAGATTTTATCACAATCGACGAATTCGACAACTTGTCCCCGGTCGGTTCCGGAGACGCGTACCAGGCTGACGCGGGCATTTGATATGGCGGTGGACAGTTCGGCAAGCTGAAAATCAACGGAGACCGGCGCATCGACGGTGCCGAGGATTTCTTTGCCTGTGTGCTGCCTGACAAGCTCATCGAGCCTGGTCACAGCTTCGGATGAGCCTGGCATCGTTGTCTCGCTCCAGCAGTGTACTATTCCAGCAGCAGTCCTTCCGAGTACGGGTATCCAGCCGGGCTTACGAGATTCGGTTCCGGTTTGTGATTTTGTCAGTTCCTGCTGTATTCCTTTTTTTTCGCAGAGCAAATCGACGAATGCGGATACAGGCTCTGCCATTTCAGAGTGCTTGCTCACAAGGGCGGCAATTCTCTGTAACAGCTCTTTATTTGGCCCGGTTACCGGCAGTGTGGCTGCTGATGAGCCTGACTGGCCTGTGAGGAGCCATTGCAGGTCGGTGCCGGTGGTCCGGCAAATAGCAAGCAATGTCTCGATTGGCGGGATGCGGTTATCTTCGTAATAGCTGTAGGTAGAAGGACTTATGCCAAGAAAGCGGGCGAATTTGCTCTTGCCTCGCTCTCCGGCGAAACGGATTCTGAGGTCACGGACCCGCTGAATCACCGCTTTTTCGTTGATAGCTTGCATAAAAATTCGTAAATGCGTAATATTTTTGTTGATATTATACGCTTATGCGTTAATATTTGTAAAAACATCCGCAGTCGCGAGAAAGGATAGTCGCAAAAGGGTAATCTGTCAAGAAGGAGCAAAAAAAAATGGAGCAAAACAGGGAAGAATCCAAGAGGAATTCCAGGGAGCATCCGGGGCGAAATGAAAGGCCTGGGGGCAAGACAACAGGGGATAAAGAAAAATCGCGTGAGAACGACAAACGCACCCGGATTCTGCAATGCATGGGCAATCTTAACGCGTTACATAAGGTTCAGGGGGCACTGCTGGGCCAAATGGAGAAGGAAATCGAGTGATGAAGCCGGGGGAAGCGGCAGGGCTGAAGAAACGATAAGCCAGGGTTGTATGCAATTGTTGCGGGGTAGAGTCTCAACCTGTATACTTTATCAGGCCGACTTAAATGTGGTCGGGATTCGGCAGTAAGGAACTTTTCGGTTGTTTTTACGTAAAATTTCAAAGCAGCGGAGGTCTATAGTAAGAATTGACCGCAAAGGCCGTAAGGTACGCAGAGCAAAGATATATCAAAAAACTCGGCGTTTTAGAGCGTTTTGTGCAGTGAAGAAGGTGTATTTGAAGAGTAAAGGTGAGGTTTGGATATGAATAGAAGTTATTACAAAAGCCTGTATCGTCTTTTCATTTTCCTGTGTGCAGCTACAGTCGGTTTGGTGGGATGCTGTCCGTGCACACAGGACAGAGCGGAGGTAAATTCTGCCGAGTTATCAACAGGGGCAAAGGCTGAGCAATCCGCAGCTGCGAAAACTGATACAGAACCGATGTTCGATTATCAGCATATCGAGCTGGAAAACGGGCTCGATGTAATAACCCTTGAAGACTTCTCATGTCCTATTGTTGCGGTGCAGGTCTGGTATCACGTTGGTTCGAAGGATGAACAGTCTGACAGACAGGGATTTGCTCACATGTTCGAGCACATGATGTTCAGGGGGACGGACGAGCTGGGTCCAACGGACCATTTTGGATTCATCAGAAAAATCGGGGGTTATACAAACGGATATACGAGTTTCGATAAGACCGTCTATCTCGAAACACTACCGGCCGAGCAGTTGGATTTGGCGCTGTGGCTGGAAGCGGAGAGGATGACATTTCTGAAGATTGACCAGGAGAACTTCGACACCGAGCGCAAGGTTGTCGAAGAGGAAAGACGTATGGGGATGAATCAGCCGTATGGGACGGTTTTTGAAAATCTGTTCGACGCAATTTATGATGTTCATCCGTACAGGTGGACGCCAATCGGACAGATACCACACCTTCGCGCAACGCATGTTCAGGAGCTGAGGAACTTCTGGCAGAAGTACTATGTGCCGAGTAATGCGACGCTGATAATAGCGGGCGCGGTGACACACGAGCAGGCACAGGCGGCGGCAAGGAAATACTTCGGCTGGATTCCAAAGTACGATGTGCCTGAAAGGGTCGCTATAAAAGAACCGCCGGCCGAGCACGAGCGGGAGATAACATTGAAGGAGGATAACGCGCCGGCGCCTGGGGTGGGGGTTATTTACAGGACAGTTCCGCTTGCACATAAGGACGCAGTTGTGTTCGATGTTATTGCGGAGATATTAGGCGGTGGTAACAGCAGCAGATTATACAGGGAGCTTGTGGCAGAGAAGCAATTGGCGGTCATGGCGCAGGCGGCAAGCTATAATTTAGAGCAGGACGGATTGTTCGGAGCCGGTGCAGGTTTGGCGCCGTTCGGCTCGGAGCCGAATGCGGTGCTCGAAATAATAATGGAGCACATCGAGAGGCTGCGAAAAGAACCGGTCAGCGAGAAAGAGCTTACCAAGGCGAAGAATCAACTCCTCCGAGGGGCGGTAACTGATAATTTGAAGGTCGAGAGCAAAGCAAGGTTGTTAGGCAGTGCCTCTGTAGTAATGGGTGATGTTTCACGGGTCAATCAGTCCATAGATGAAATCAAGTCGGTTACCGCTGACGACATTTTGCGAGCGGCTAATCAATACCTTGTTCCAGAGCGAGCATTGGAGGTGAAAGTCGAGCGGAATCTGCTTGGTGCCGTGTTCAGCAAGTCAAAAGAAGACGACTCGCCGATAACGGCTCCGCGGGAAGAGAAATCGCCGGCGCCGGGCAGGGGAGATGCGGTTCGGCCTGACGATTATCCCAAGTCTGCGCCTTTTGCCCCGACCCAGGTTGAGAATATTATGCCGGAGTACAGCGAGGCTACTCTGGATAACGGGATGAAAGTATTGGTGGTCTCTAATCATGAAGTACCTTTCATTAGTGTGAAT
>CAZFHM010000001.1:8826-41195 GCA_964518825.1 uncultured Pirellulales bacterium | reverse complement strand
GAGCAAAAGCCGGGGACATGCGCAATGACTATGCAAATGCTGACCAAGGGTACTGCCAACTATACAGAAGGACAGCTTGCCGATGAATTAGAGACATACGCGATAAGTCTTTCCAGTTCAGGCTCGATGGATACGAGCATGGTAAAAATGGGTACCTTGACCGCCAATCTTGACAGGGCGATGGGACTGCTGGGAGAGATAGTGCTTCGGCCGAGCTTTCCAGCCGATGAGCTCGAGAAGCTGCGAAAACAGGTCCTGACCGGGCTCGAAGTTTCTTCGGCGACACCGAAATATCTTGCAGAGAAGGAATTTCGCCAAAGGCTGTATGGCGGACATCCGTATTCACGGACGGCGGTTGGTGAAATTGAGGATGTAAATTCACTGTCGGTTGAAGATGTCAAAAATTGGTGGGCAAAGTATATCCGGCCTGATACGGCGGTTCTGATTTTTGCCGGTGACATAGACAAAGAGCGGGCCTTGTCGCTTGCCAGGCAGACATTCGGCGATTGGCGTGTTGCCGGCAGCAGGCCACAGCAGAAGCTGCCGGAGTTGGCCCAGCCGGAACAGACGCGGATATATCTTGTGGACAGGCCCGGCAGTATCCAAAGCCAAATCAGGGTGGGGCACCTCGGTATTACCAGGCACGATAAAAATTATTTTGTCAGCAGGGTCGTAAGTAATTATTTTGGGTGGGCTTTTAACAGCAGGCTTAACGAGTCCATTCGAGTTGCGAAGGGACTTACGTATGGTGCCTGGGGCGGCTATGAAGCAAGCAGATTTGCCGGTACTTTCAAGGTAACTACGTTCAGCAAGACTGAATCGACGGCCGAGGCGGTAAAGGCGGTTATCGAAGAAATCAAGCGCCTTAAATCCGAGCCGGCGAGCGACAAGGAGCTTGACGAAAGCAAATCATATATGCTCGGCAGTTTTGTTAAAGACAGAGAGACACCCCAACAGGTTGCAAGGGATTTGTGGCTTATAGAATCGCAGAAGCTCGGTAAAGATTATCTGCAACGGCTTCTGGACGGTATAGCTCGAACCGGTCGAGAAGATTGTGTCGGTCTGACAAATAATACCGTAGTGACGGATAAGCTGATTGTAGTTGTAGTGGGCCAGGCAGATAAGCTCAGGGAGCAGTTGGAAGAGATCGCTCCTGTGACCGTGATATCTGCAGAGCAGGGTAAAACTTCAGGATAGGTACGGGTAATAACAGCAGTAATGGGGTACGGGCTGTTTGGTTTGTGCATTTGCGGCTTATATGCTTATTTATCGCCCGGTATGCGGCATTTGGTTAATGTGGAATACGGCAGGGGACGATATAAAAAACATCGATTTAGGTCAGCCGGCGTCTTGATATAAGCCGGTATTACAGCTATAATCCAGACAAGTTATTATAGGTTAATTTTATAATTTATAACGGAGGTAATAAATATGGTAATGCTCTGGGTTCTGAGGACAATTTTTGTACTTATTATAGTATTGGTTTTGCTCCTTACGGTCAGTTCCGAAACTATAGCGAGAAACAACGCTGATTTCTGGTCTGTTGTTTACGGCGGCATCGGTCTGATGCTCGTATTTCTGTTCGTGGACATTCTGACGCCGAAGGGGAAGCTGGGGGCGCTGGCAGGGGTTTTTTTCGCGTTGCTCGTGGGTGTATTGATAAGTGCGGTGCTCGCGCCGGTAGTAGATGTGCTTGCCAAATCGTACAGCACTAATCTTAGCGCTGACGCCGTTATGGCAATAAAGTGGCTGCTCGGTATCTGCATATGTTTCAGCGCCATCAGTATCGTGGTGCGTACGAAAGATGATGTGCGTTTTGTTGTCCCCTACGTGGAGTTCGCCAAGCAGACCAAGGGGGCCAGGCCTCTTGTTCTGGATACATCCGTTATCATCGACGGCAGGATTGCGGACCTTTACCACAGCAAGCTGTTCGACGCCCCGCTGGTAGTTCCGCGTTTTGTATTGAATGAGCTGCAGTTAATAGCGGATTCGGCTGATAAGCTCAAGCGCAACAGAGGCAGACGCGGGCTGGATATTCTTAACAAGCTCCAGAAGGACCCTGCAATAGATGTTGAGATAGATGATGAGGAGATGCCGGGCCTGGAGGAGCTTCACGGGGTTGACCAGAAGCTGGTGCTGTTCACAAAACATCGTGACGGCAGATTGGCGACAACTGATTATAATCTGACGAAAGTTGCCCAGGTTCGTGAGGTTGATGTACTCAATCTGAATGACCTGGCTAATTCCCTGAAGGCTATCGCATTACCGGGCGAGTTCATGGAAGTCCGCATCGTTAAACAAGGCGAAGAACCCAGCCAGGGCATTGGGTATCTGGTTGACGGGACAATGGTTGTTATCGAGAACGGGCAGGATAAAATCGGTAAAGATGTGGCTATCAGCGTCACCAGTTCACTGCAAACGGCGCAGGGCAAGATGGTATTCGGCAAGTTCGAACATTTTTCGGAAGGTCAGGAAAACAGGAACAACCATGGCAGTGGGCGCAGGTATAACCACAGCAGATAAGCCCTGCTTTATTGTTTTGACGGTGCAGACTTTTTTGACAGAAATGCTTTGAGTGCACATCCGGCGAAAAAACAGATTGCAATCAGTTCCGCTGCGGTAAAGGCGAACCAGTTGAAGTGCCTGTAGTAATCGGCCTGGGCTGCGGATCGGCCCGCGTGGCAAAACAGGATGGCCATAAGCAGAGCCGCACCTGCGAAACCCACCCAGCCTAAGAATCCTGGTTTGATATAGATGTTGCGAACATCGAGCAGCAGAATCGTCAGAGAAAAGCCGAGCATAGTGAGGGACACAATGACAGGGGCCAGTACCGGGGAAGCCCATGTGGCGGGAATCAGGAACAGTATGTCCCAGTCCATGATGGATGCGGGCCAGTCGAGCAGGACTTTTAGCCACACGTAAAAGAAGATATCCCAAATGGCGAAGATGGCAAGAAAGTAGGCGAATCGCCGGCGGAGGTTATCGCCGAACAGGCTGCAAGCGGTTAGTATCAGAACCAGGGTTGCCGCTTCCCTGCCAATTTCGGTAAAGAAAAGTCCTGTGTTAAAATTAACGGTGCTAAAAACCTTTAATGGAAAGTCAAAGCCGTTCGGATGGAAGATTTCGCGTAAATAAACTACGACCGCCGACTCGATATACGCAAAGGCAATACTGAAGATTGCAACGATTATAATACGAGACATCAGACGCTTGAACATAGGCAATGAAACTTTCTAAGCCTCTTCGTTAGTATTGGTTTTACCTGATACGGCACAGCAGTCTTAAAAGTTCAGGCAGGATTTGATTTTCCCTGACAACGGCGATTTTTTTCCCATTTCGGTATAGCAGGGCTTTGTCTTTGCCGGCGCATATTGCGAGGTCGGCGTCTTTAGCCTCTCCCGGGCCGTTCACTATACAGCCCATCACCGCTATTCGCAGAGGTTTTTGTATCCCGTGCAGAGACTTCTTAATTTTTTTTGCAAGAGCGATGACATCTACCTGCGCGCGTGCACAAGTTGGACAGACGATTAGTTCCGGTTCAGTCCGTTTATACAGGCCGAGGGAGATGAGTATTTTTTTTGCGACATTGACCTCGATGAGCGGATTGCCTGCTATACTGACCCTGATGGTGTCACCTATTCCTTCTGCGAGCAGCGTACCTGTCGCAACCGCCGAAGGAATTTCGGCATCCTCGGCCAGGCCGGCGTGAGTCAAACCCAAATGGATAGGATAGTCGAAGCTGTCTGCTATAAGTCGATTTATCTGGATTGTCCGCAGGGGGTCGGTGCTTTTGGCGCTTAACACAAGCTGGTTAAAGCCGTGTTTTTCAAAGATGCGTACGTACTTTTTCATTTCTTTGAGCATCAAAGATATACGTTTGCTTACGGGGACGTCAGGATATCTGAGGTCTCTGATGCTGGCTTCATTGACGCCCACTCTTACGGCGACCTTGTGCATTTTTGCAGCAGCTATTACGCGCGACACGTCCTTTGGATTCTTGATGTTTCCCGGATTAAGACGGACCTTTGCCGCGCCGGCTTCGATGGCCTCAATTGCCCGATTTGCATTGAAGTGAACGTCAGCGATTAGAGGAACATTAGTTTTTTGAACAATTTTGGCAAAGGCGGTGGTATCGGCTTTTGTGGGGACTGCGATTCTGACCAGTGCGCATCCGGCATCGGCCAACTGTCTTACCTGCCTGACACAGCGGGGTATGTCTGTGGTCGGCACGTTGGTCATTGACTGGATTGCCACAGGACGGCCTGAGCCGATTTTTACCGGGCCGGCGCTGACGGTTATGGTTTTTCTTCTGTTCATATCGAAATTGTAGCTTGTCTGATTATCCGGAGCAAATTAAAATACGCAGCAGTTTTTACAGTGTTTGGATATGAAGAAGGTGGTAATAAGCATGGTATGGTGGAAAATCCTGCTCTGGGCGTACCTGTTATTCACAGTCCTCTACGGGGGCTTCGGGCTTATGCTTTATCTGTTACAGTCGAAGTTCCTGTACTGTCCGGTCAGAACGGTCTGCTATTGCCCCGACGAGCTTGGACTAAAGTTTGAAAATGTTACTTTGACAACCTCTGACGGCGTGAAACTCCACGGTTGGTATATACCGGCACCCAATGCCAAATTCACCGTGTTGTTCTGTCACGGTAACGGCGGCAATATAATGCATCGTCTGGACAGCATACAACTGTTCTATGATATTGGGCTGAGCTGTTTTATTTTTGACTACCGCGGTTACGGCAAAAGCGAGGGTAAGCCTACGGAAGAGGGTACGTATCTTGATGCAATGGCGGCGTACGAATGGCTGACCAAAGACAAGGGGGTTAAGCCCCAGGATATGATAATCTTCGGACGAAGTCTGGGCGGCAGCGTTGCATCTGAACTGGCGCGCAAGGTCGAGGTTGGTTCGCTGGTTTTAGAAAGTTCATTTACGTCATACGTCGCCATGGGCAGGAAATTTTACTGGTATATGCCCGTCAAATGGTTCGCCCGGTACCGATACGATACACTTGCTTTTATCAAAGAGGTAAAATGCCCCGTGATGGTTATACACAGTGCCGATGACGAGATAATACCGTTCGAATTCGGACAGCAGATTTACGCTGCAGCCAATGAGCCAAAGAGATTTCTTGAGATTTCAGGGGGACACAACGACGGATTCGTAATCTCGGCGCAAGATTATAAAGCCGGATGGCTAAACTGGCTGCGATTTCTCGATAAGCAGAAGCAACTCGGTCAGTACGTTGCATCGTAAGCCGGGCGTGAAAGAATGCTCTATAATCTTCTCAGCAGGCCGATGGCGACGGCCTGGATTCGACAGTCGTCGGTGTAGATAGGTTTGTAGTCTTTATTGGCTGGCTGGAGGCGGACGCGGGAATCTTCCCGGTAAAACTTCTTTAAAGTGGTATTTTCATTATCGGTCAGCGCTACAACGATTTGGCCGTTTTGGGCTGTGTTTGCCTTTTTGCAGATGACGTAATCACCGTCGCAAATATCTTCTTCAACCATACTGTCGCCGGACACCTCCAAAGCAAAGACATCATCACCGCAGCCGAAGCAGTCGGGCAGCGATAAGGTTTCTCTGTTCTCGACGGCGTCGATGGGGCTGCCTGCCGCGACTTTACCCAGAAGGGGGATACTATGTGATTCAGAGAACTGCTGTTGTTGATGTTTTGCGATTGTTCGGTTAAGCAGTTTTTGCGCTTTGGGCGTCGGCTTCAAAGAGCGAGCCTTGAGGGGCGATTCGCAGAGCAGGCCTTTTCTTCGCAGCTCGGCGATGTGCTCGAACGCGGTGCTTCGGCTTATGTTCAGACGGCCGGCCAGTTCGGCGATCGTCGGCAAATAGCAATATCTGTCCGCAAATGTCACTATTGCCCTGAGAATCTGCAATTGTCGTGGCGTTATATCGATTTGTGCTTGTTTGTAATGCTGCATTTTCATCCTTCCCCATCGGATAATTATTCCGGTCGGATTCGGCCTGGATGCCGTTGGGCTGCATCGTGCCGGCCATTTTGGCAATCGAACAGAGCAGCCTGGTCAGAGGACTTTGCGACTGTTGCAGGTAATCTTTGGGATTGCAGGGCCATGGCCGTACAAAGTCTCCGCCGGGACCGAACCTGCATACCGGGTCGATTCTGTGGATATTTACATTATCTCTCATAGTCTGTTTGTCCTGAGTAACTCATTCGCGTGGTAAATATTTCTATCGGACAGAGCGGTCAAAATACCCAAACAAAAACCGAACAGATTTCGCCTTTTCAAAGACTTTTTTTCGTAACCGAAGGGACAATTTTTTACCCGGGATAATATGGGACGAGGCGGAAAGATTTTTCAAAAATTCTTGAAAATCAGCCGTCGGGTGAGTTTGTGTGCAAAGGTACAAAGCCTCGTTTTTCGTTCAAAACCTGAATCCGGTCGCGCGCGCCGAATGGAAAAATTTGCGGCGCGAGGACAAAATCGGGGTTTTTGGTGTAACAATGAGGATTTGCGGGGAAATTAGTGGACAATCCGGTGTCCTCCACTTTTGCGCGCGAGCGGCGTAAGTTATTATTGATAAATGAGTTATGATTTTCAATCATAGTGAAGTAGGGGGAAAAGTAGGATTTGATTTTGGGGTGGTTTTGAACGGATATTAGGAGGTTTTGAGCGCTTTTTAACGGTTTTTTGCGGTTTTTTAACGTTTTTGAACACCTGCGTTTTTGGCTCAAAAATGGGGGTGATTTTGTCAAGTGGATTTTGGAAAAATTTTATCGCTGATTACGGTGATTGATAGAATTACGCGGATTTTTTGAGATTAGCCACAAATCCCCGCTCAAGACATGCGAGGACGGGAAGGCACAAAAGATACAAATCAAAGGCCGGCGAGCCAGTATTCGGCAAATTTACCTAAATCGTACAAGGCGACAGAACCGCTCTTATCAAGGTCGGCGCCGGAGCACCAGTTTGGTTCAACACAATTTTGTTCCATCCAGTGGTTGGCGAATACAGCGAAATCGGCGAGGTCGACATCACCACTCATATCAATGTCAGATGCTATTTTTTCCCAAAGCCAATCTCGTACAAATAAAGCCAAATCAGGCAATTCAACGGAACCATCGTAGTTTAGGTCTGTCCCATTGCACCAGCCTGGGTAGTTGCAATCTTTCCTACTGGCGCACAAAGCAAGTAACGCATAGTCTCCAAAGTCCACGTCGCCATCGGTATCAAAATCCGAACGATTTAACTTCGACTCAAAGACGTATGGTTCTACTGGAATATCTTGAATCTGGACATCTTTTGCCAGAACAATAGTTTGGCCGTTACTCGTTGCTTTCAAGGTATAACTGTCGTCAGGAGCCGCATTTGGCTCAGATATCACTTGTATGAGATATTCGCCTACTTTTCGGTGAGGGATACTAACTTGGTCTTCTAAATCGCCGTCCCAATCAATGTCTATTTCTTCATAACTTGCCCCCGGGATCAAATTCAGATTCTTGCTAATAACAAGACCGTCAGGGTCTGTGACAACTACATCGGCAGGACTGCAAAGGTAAAAAAATATTGGAATTGGCTTATTTGCAGGTAAAATATAAGTGTTCAGCGTTGCTTCATCATTGTTAAATACATCGATGTCCACGCCTCCACTTATACCTGATACGGATTGAACTCCACATTCCTCAGGGTCCCAATATTGCCAGAAAACCCAATTATCCCAATTGCCCCAAATTTCTGGTTGTCCAGTTTGATCACACGTTGGATGAGCAATCCAAAGGGGATAATCCTTTATTTTGTTACCCATATATTCAATGTTAGAATCTAAATATTTGGTGTAACCTCGGTTGGTATATAGTATCGGTTTTGCGCCAGTGTTCTTCTCCACGATAAACATCCACTCAAGTATCCATTTTGTGAGATTATTTCGCGTGCTTGGCGAAGTACCCGTGGGTTCGTGGTCCTCCAAATCAAACATAGGTCTGAGATACCCGTTTTTCAAATATGGCGATGCAACTTTAAGAAACCATTCCGCCTCTGTATAGGGGTCGTTGAACTGAGGCAGCCCAAAGTGATATGCCCCGACTAATAGCCCGGCGCTTCGTGCGTTTCTCATATTCGCCTCGAAGTAATCATCCCACGCGTTTGGATCACCTGTTGTCAAGCCTTCACCTTCAGTTGCCTTTACAAATGCAAATCTATAACCTGCGTTGTAAACATCATTCCAATTGATATCATGACCTGTTTGACGAATAGTTTCTTCATTTTGCCTATGAGAGACATCAATCCCTTTTAGGGGCAGCGGTGTTGCATCGGTTGGCGTAGCCGAATAATCGGATTCATTGCCGTAAACATCAACTGCAGTTACAACATAGTAATAAGTAGTCCCGTTTGTAACAGTGTTGTCGACGTAATTTGAATCAATCAGAAGTGGGCCGTTGAGCTTGCCGTAGCCGCTGCCGCTGGTTTCGGAACGGTATAAATTGTAGCCGTCCAGATCAACTTCGTCGTTGTCGTCCCAGTCGAGACTGACCGAGCCGTTACTGGCCGTTGCCGCTAATCCTGTCGGCGCGGAAGGAGGCGTTGTGTCCTGCGGCACGGATTCGACCATGACTACAAAGTCGTCGTAATCCAAATCACCGACGCCCAAAATATCCTCCCAGCCCAATATATACTCATAACTACTCCATAAGCCAGCGCCATACGGTAATATTTGTACGGTATCCGTATTTGTACCCTGAACAGCTAGCATATGGTCAAAGGAATCGCCATTTAAACTTGAGTCGCCATAAAACAATCCGTTCGGTGTATCCAAATAATATCCAAACGCATTACCGGCAAAATCTACACCGGTATCCGCATGGTTCAAAAAGATTCTTCCATCCACGCGAATAGAAATCGTAGCTTGCGCACCTGCAGCGGCAGCTCCTGAAAAGATTTGGACCTTATTCGCTGGATTTGCCATATCATACACTCCAAATGCATTATCTGGTGCAAAGGCCCCCAGCTCCATAATAATAGTTGAAACGCACATGCCTGACCCTGTAATGGCCCAGTATGAATCCAGCCCATCAGAGATTTTATCTGTTGCCACATTCACACTACTTTGGCCCGGATTTGGCGCCAGAGTAATGCTGTCCAAGACCCCCTGTAAACCAAGATCGGCCAGAACTGGCGTTGCCGTCAAAACAATCAATATGCTAATTAAAACTACTGGTAAACAGACTCTTTGCTCCCATTGGCGAGTTAAAATGCCCATTTGGCTTTCCTCCATCCTCAATATCATCCGAAAAACGACCCTTCTTCACTTCGCTACGAAGGGCAGGCCCTTCGACTTCGCTCCCCCGATAATGCCATTCGAGGGCAGGCCCCCGACTAAGACATTCGAGGACAAGCAGGGCAGGCGAATTCGGATGCACTTTAACTATACCGCATTGTCTGCCCAATTTGTAAGATAAATGCAGATGAATTTGAGGACGAAAATACAAGGATTTTTCCCAGCGGTGGGAGGCCGCCAAGGGCGGCATTTACGATTTAAGATTGACGATTTTCGATTAATAACTAATCCACGCAATAAACTGGATTCCCGCGGTCGCGGGGAAATTAGTCGTTAGTGGATAGTCGATGGTGGATAGGCGCAACGCCCGGCGACCCCCTGCTTACGACCCTCGACTGAGACGTTCGAGGGCAGGCTTGCAGGGGCAGGCAGGTGCCGGGGTTAACCGGTCTGGGGGAGATAGATGAAGGTTTGACTGGCGGAGGGATTCGGCTATAATCTTTCAGCTCTTTGTCGTTGAGATGTGTTTTTGGGGAAGGTAAATATGGTTTCAGGGAGTTTAACGGTTGCCGGGGTATTTCGGCCTAATGCTGCAAAATCGGCTCTTCTTTATGATTTTGCCTTGATAGCAGCCGGGTCGATTCTGATTGCAATATCAGCTCAATTGGCTGTTTGGATGCCGTTTAGTCCGGTGCCGGTGACGGGCCAGACCTTCGCGGTCCTGATGATAGGGGCACTATTCGGCGCGAGAAGGGGCGGATTGTGTGTTTTGGCGTATGTGGTTGAAGGAGCGGCGGGACTACCTGTGGGTGCCGGCGGTATTGGCGGAACTATCTGGCTGCTGGGGCCGACCGGTGGTTATCTGGTCGGTTTTATCGCGGCGGCTGTTCTTGTGGGATACCTGGCAGAACACGGATGGGACCGTAAGGTATGGACGACCATTATTGCGATGCTTGTGGGGAATATCTGTATTTATTCGTTCGGTACAGCATGGCTGGCGGTCCTGGTAATTGCAGGCAAGATGCCGGTCGCTATGAGTGACCTTTTCAAGGTTGGGGTTTATCCGTTTATTGCCGGTGACGTGGCCAAGACAATTTTGTCGGCGATACTGCTTCCTGCGGGGTGGAAGGTGTTGAATAAGTTCGCAGGTGCATAGGTTACAGGTTCACAGGTCAATCAGGCGGTTCTCTTATCCCCCTTTGTCTTTTGTTCGACCTGGTCGAGCTGCCGGTTTATAATCGACAGTAATTCCTCTGTCATCGGATTGCTTTTGCCCTGAGATGTTTGCGGGACTTCTGTTATAGAGATGTCTGGTTGTTTCTGTGCAGCCTTTTGTTCCTGCTCTATTTGCTCAGCCCTTCGCAGCATTTCCTGTACAAGCTGTGATATCGAACCAGGCTCGAAGCGTGTGCCTGGTTTAGTTGACCTTGATTTGTCCTGCGTTGGGCTTTGGCAGGAAGGTTTTGTCTGATTCTGTGCTTTGCTTAAGGCCTGTTGGGCATTCTGAAGGATTTTTGCGGCAAGATTCTTAACGGGCCTAAAGGTTTTTGAAATCCGTTTTGTATCGCTGATTGCAGCGGCAGGTGTAGGAGTTTGTTGTTGTGGGGTGATTTGATTGGGATGGCGGGTAAGGCCGAGCATCTCTGCAACCTCGGTGTCGATTTGGTCGGTGTTCTCAAGGGAGCAGACAGGCATATCGACGACAAAGGTCTTTCCTTTGTGGCTGCGTAACTGGAGGATTCCTATCTCGGCGCATTTCCTGACGTCCTGAGGTGTAATGCCTTCGCGCTTCGCGAATTCGCCCAGCTCAATTAGACGCCTGCTGAGGCGTGACGCTCCATCGCTATGTTTCTGCGTGGCGGCGATACGTGTATCCATTCGGGCCCTGTCACAATTTTCCTTTGTACATAGGTATTTTCGGCTTGTGCGGGAGGTTTTCTTAAAAATATGGCCCCATAAGATTTAGGTTTATGGGGTCATAACAGCAAAAATACGGTGTTTCTAAATTATACTAAATAGAGTCTTTGTTAGTAATTCTGCCCAATTACAGAAAAATCGTGAAAGTTAATTTGATTGTCGGCATTCAGGTCCGCGCAATCGCCATTGGCTGAGCAGTCCCCTATATCAAGCCACTGAGATGAGAGTATGGCTACATCAAGTATATTGACCTGACAATCAGCGTTGAGATCACCCGCTCCGACGAGCTCTTCCATTACTGCACACCACGCAGGTTTAGGCTGATAATTTTCGTCGAGAAATAGCGGCCAATCGTCGTGACCTGTGTGATTTACAATCCAGGAATATCTGTCGGTAATTCCCCAAAGCGCAAAGTCACTGCAATATGGGGATTCAAGACAAGCTTCTAAAATTTCCCGGTATATTGTTGCCTGTTCGCTGAGTTTTTCATCAGTAAGACCGGTCTGGTCGGCGTTGATAACGACGTCAGCCTCAGTTATATACACCTCAAGCCCCAATTGGCCGAATCTGTTCATATTGTTCAATATTGATTGTTTGCCCGGATACGAGCCTAAATTAAAAATATGCATTTGCAAACCGATTCCATGGATGGGAACTCCGTCATCCAGAAGGTCGCTGACCAGATTGTAAACCGCATTTGATTTTGTATTGATGCCGTCTATTCCGTAATCGTTATAGTATAATTTGGCATTGGGGTCGGCCTCGTGAGCAAATCTGAACGCATTAGCGATGAATTCAGGCCCCAGCGTGTTATACCAGAAAGTTGGTCTGTAAGAACCTTCGGAGTCTGAAATTGCTTCATTAACAACCGAATAATGAGTGACGGTATTGGGATAATTTGTATTATAGTGTTCGATGCTTTGTTGAATAAATTGTTTCATAATATCATTTACTTCGGCAGGTGTGTATCCGGCGTTGACAATCCAGTCAGGAGTTGAACCATGCCATACGAGATGCTGAAGTTTAACCTTTTTGTTATTGTCATAGGCCCATTTAATTACGGAATCCGGCTGAGCATAATCCCAATAATGTGGAAATCTCTGGATTACGGCCTGGCATGTTTGCCATCCGCTCATGATAAATTGAGCGTTATTATCTGCAAAAGCCTTGAGGGATTCGTTAGACATTGTCCATGCCTGCAGGAGAAAACCAATGTTGAGTCCCTTGGATTCTGCGGCTTCTTTTAATCCTGATGGTATGTCGATGACATCAGGAGGTACGTAATTCGGATCTGTAACGAGCTCAAGGTCATCAATCCATATATCGACGGTGGAATTAGGGCCGGGGTACGTGACAAAATTAAGTTCATATGTGTGCTGCAGCGATTCCTGAAGAGTAACTGTATTTTGGTCGCTTATCAGTTGCGAGAAATCAATAACAAATTGTGTCCAACTGTCAGATAGAGTCAGTGATTTATAATAGTATTGGTAATTTGGTATGATACCAGATATTTGATTGAATCTGCCGTAAACTCCGGGAGACGCCTTTGCTCTGAAACGGATCTGTTTAAAGGCTCGTAAATCGTATCCGTAGTCGACATAAGTTTTGTAGGCGGCGTTTCCCATATCCCAGTCAAGTGTTAAAACAATATCTGCGTTTGCCCAGGTGCCGGTTCCTGTTTGAATTGTAGCGTGTGCTGCCCGGTTGCCGGTCCCGTCATCGGCGTTTTCAAGGTTCAGTACTTCGCCGTTGACAGCTTGAGCCCATGCATTTGCTCCCCAGTAGCAGTAGTTCTCAGCCACAAGGTCTCCATCTTCGAAATCGTCTAATAAAAACGTTTGTGCTGATAAAGATGAAGAATTAAAAAAGAGGAGGAAAACCACAAAAAACAGTATTTTCTTATCTGAATTTGGTAACCTTTTAGCAGGGGTAATATTTGTTTTATTAATTAACAGGTATGACATAATGTTTTTATCATGTGGCCTAATAAGTTCAAGTAATTTCTTTACAAAGCTATGCCCCTTACTCTCATCTCAAATATTGTATCAAATCCGCTTTGAAAATTCAAGATATTCGGCTGCGAAACCTTAATAAACAGCAGATACGGCAGCAAAGGTTCGGCAGGGAGGATACAAGGCTTGTTTCTCAGGTTTGCAGGGCCTCGATGGTTTCAATTGCTATTGGAATATAAGTATAAACCGGGCCACCGCCCATCATAAGGGCGACCTGGGCCGCTTCGAGAATTTCTTCTTTGGTCGCTCCGATGGACAAGGCCTTTTTGATATGGGCCCTGATGCAGGGTTCACAGCGCAGGGTGAGACCAATAGCGATAGCGATAAGCTCCTTTTGCTTTATGGGTAATACTCCTTCGGCCATCGTCTTGGAGTGAAGCTGCTGGAAACCGTTTACGCCGTCTGGTATCAGTTTGAGCATCCTACCGGCAGCTATCTTAGATTTATCGAAAAACCTTTTTACATCTTCATCCATTTTAATACCTTTCGTAAAATGTAAGTTAAATTAAGAGCAGAATTTCTCAGAACCAGTTACAGGAGTTTACGAGCAGGGGGCCTGTGTGTTCAGGTCGTATCTGTAGATACGTCGCTTTGGGCGAAAGCGGCGGGCAGTGCGTCGATTATGTCGGTGGCCATAAGACTAATCTGTCCGAGTTCATCCGCGGCGATGTCACCGGCAAGCCCGTGAATATAAACACCGTAAACAGCAGCGTCAAAATCGCTCATACCCTGACCGGCCAATGCCGTTATTACTCCGGTCAGAACGTCACCGGCGCCGGCAGAAGCCATTCCGGGATTGCCGGTGGTGTTGACATAGACCTGTCTGCCGTCGGTTACAACAGTCCCGGCTCCTTTGAGAACGACTGTGGTATTCGTTCGCCGGGCAAACTGTATGGCAAGGTTCTCTCTGTCGGTCGGGGGTTCGTCTCTGAACAGGCCTTGCCATAATCTTGCCATCTCGCCGGGATGAGGAGTGACGATGAGTTCGGCTTTAACTTTTTGAGGCCAGTCTTTCAGTTTACTGAGGTTGTTAAGGCCGTCGGCGTCGATGACCAATCTAAGTCCGTCGATACCAAGAATGGTCTCAAGCACAGAACGTATAGCTGGACTAACGCCGACACCGCATCCAAAGGCCAGAACGTCGTTGTCGTTTGCGGCGGAGATTAACCGGGACGCCGCCTTTTTGGAAATCTGTCCTGCTGCATCTTCGAGAGGTATCGTAGTATATGAAGGCTCAATAGCAGCGACAATGGGCAATATGCTTTTGGGGACGGCGACCCGTACAAGTCCGGCGCCGGCACGCAGTGCGGCCCGGCCGGCAAGTGCAGCAGCTCCGCTCATTCCGACGGAGCCTGCAACGATACATACTTTGCCGAAAGTACCCTTGTGGGCATCGACAGGCCTTGGGGACAAATGCGGCACAGCCGTTACTCGTTTTATCTGTTCTGATTTAGCCGGTTGCTCTGGGTTCAAGGGACAAGTCCGCAAAAAGTTTAGCTTTGTACTTGTGATACGCCAAAGAAGCTACCATAACAGCATTGTCAGTGCAATAGCGTTTCTCGGCGACCAGCAGCTTGCACGACGGTGTGCTCGAGTCACACATCTGCTGCAGGGCGTTTCGCAATGCGGTGTTGGCTGCAACGCCGCCGCCGAGCAATACGGTTTTAGCGCGGATTTTTTCAGCGCCGCGCCGGGTCTTTTCAACGAGGACATCCACGACAGCCTTTTGAAATGAAGCTGCTATATCAGATAATTGCTTTTGACTCATCGATGCGACCTTGTTTTGGCCCTTCATGTCCTGGCCCTGGCAGTGATAAAGGACGGCGGTCTTGATACCGCTGAAAGAAAAATCGAGCGAGTTTTTGTTCAGCATAGTCCGCGGAAAATCTATCGCATTCGGGTCACCGTCTTTAGCAGCATTTTCGATTGAAGGCCCGCCCGGATAGGGCAGGTTCAAAATCATCGCTACCTTATCGAATGCTTCGCCCGCCGCGTCGTCGATGGTGCAGCCAAGCAGTTTTGGTTCCAGCGGTGAGTGGTAATCATACAGGCTGGTATGGCCGCCGGATACAATCAAAGCCACCGCAGGAAGTTCAATATTGGGATTACCAAGCAGTGCAGACTGCATATGGGCGTGCAAATGGTTAATTGCGATGAGTGGTTTTTGCCACGTCATACTCAGGGTCTTTGCGGCGGTGACACCGACGACGAGCGCAACAGTCAGGCCGGGCTGGTTGACTACTGCAATAGCGTCAATGTCGTCTTTGGTGACGTTTGCCTGTTCGAGTGCTTCGCAGATGACCGGGGTAATTTTTTTAAGGTGTGCACGCGAGGCAATTTCCGGTACGACTCCGCCGTATTTGGCGTGGAGTTTGGACTGGCTTGCGACGACGGACGATTTAATTCTGCTGCCGTCGGCGACGACCGCCGCAGCCGTTTCATCACAGCTTGTCTCGATACCTAATATGTTTATAACTTCATTGTCCATTTGAATGGTTATAATCGTTTCGAAGCGGGCTCAACAACATCAAAATCTGTTTTGCAATGCTTTTACAGACGTGTGCCAGTGAGAAACGTATAGGTATCAGAGCAGCCGGTTCGAAGTCAGTGCAAATATCACGGGCATAGTCATCACCGGCGATTTGAATTTCGTCGATATCGGAGCAGCCGAAATTAATTTGCCTGGCTGTCCTTATGATTGGAAACTCGTCCGGTTCGGTGTTTATCAGCTTTGCACAAACAGTTTCACAGGCAACAGGGTCGGTCGAGCCGATAATCCATCCGAGCGGCCGGGTCCTTCCGTTAATCGGCCCCGGGCCGTCCATAACTGTGACACCGTCGATAATCGTTAGTGCCGGATTAAGGTAACGATAGATATCGATTAGAAGTTTGCAGAATTTCCGCTCGTCGCCGCCTTTTCGAAAGTGCCACAAGGCTTTTCGCTTGCCGGGGACACATCCGAATATATTTTTGACGGCGAAGGTAGCAACGAGCTGCTGATGCGATTTGAATTTCGGAAGGTTTATTATCACGTCAGCGTCAAGGGCAACCTTGCTAATCCTGACCTTCAGGGCATCGCCTATAACGCATGTTTTGGGTTCATCGAGCTGTTTAATGGGCACGCCAAGTTTTTTGAGAGGCCCATCGAGTCTTAGTTTGTTCGCACAGGCAAAGACATTTTGCCATGCCGGTGAATCTCCCACGAAGGGTTTGGCGCCGAAGTCGAGGAGCAGCTTAGCCAATTCTATGATTATCACAGGGTTAGTCTGGGTTGCATGGTTGGCCGACCGGGGAGCTATGAAGTTTGGCTTGACCAGGACAGTGTCACCGGGTTTGACAAATTCGGCCAGGCCTCCGAGCAATTCAAACTGTCTGCTTAGGCAGTTCGATACTTTATCCGGAGTGTAATCGATGCATCTGGTCAGGACTACGGTGGTTTTGCTCATGCTGTTTCAATCCGAGATGTCGCTGCAAAAAACGGCGTAGAGTCGTATTTTCTTGTTTTTTGCAGTGGTAAAGAAAAGGCTGCCAAGAGAGTTTGCACTGCTCGGGTAGTTTGCAGGCCCCAGTAGGAAGAAATCGCCCGGGCTCATTTCAACTGTAAAGCCGAGAGTATCGAGAGCCGTCTCTTCCATTTTTGCCGGCTCTTCGGTGGAATCGCGTGACCTGGTCGGTATGAATACCGGCATTGCCTTTAAATCGCAGACGCCGCGTACTCCCGCTACAGGCGAGACCGTGACCTTTAGTACAAGCCGACCGGATTGGGCTGTTAATGACTCGATTGCCAGGTCCGAAGTGAGATAAGATACATCAGTCTTATCGTTAATTTGTGTAATAATGAAATCATCGGTCTGGCCGTAATCCAGAAGCAGTCCGACCCTGCCGGCGAGTCCGCCGCCTGCTGATTCGAGGAGCGTTGCGGTCCTGGCCCACATTTGAGGTTCGCCGAAGACTAAGCGGAAGGAATTTGCAGAGAAAGCGCCGGGGTCGGTCAGCCGTACTGGTTTGGTGTACAACATCGGCCAAATATCAGAAAGTTCGCCGATGTTCTCTGCGGGCAACTCAATGCTGAAGAAATCGAAAGCGACCGTTTGTATCGGCCTTACAGGGCCAACAGGGTTAACAGGGGCGAGGTCGCCGAGTTTTATGTTGGTGGTTGGCGGCTGTTTTTTATCTGTGTCGGAGCAGCCGAGCAGTGTCATGAGAACTGTAAGCGTGTAAGCGATTGTCGGACCAAGCCTTAGCATAATTACAAATTAACAGTTGTCGCCCGTGGTGTCAATCCCGCCCAGTGCCGGAGCTTTTCACTTACAGGACATGTTTTTGAATTCTAATTTACCGCGGTTTTTAGTATCATACCTGGCTATGCTTGAAAAAGGACTGGTGCAGATTTATACCGGCGACGGCAAGGGCAAGACGACGGCGGCGCTGGGCTTGGCCCTGCGGGCGGCAGGTCATGGGAACAGGGTGTTGGTTTATCAGTTCCTAAAGCCTTCTTCTCTCAAGCTCGGCGAGCGGCTGGCACTGGAGCAGACCTATTTGCCCATTACGATAAAGGCGCTTGAGGCAAAATGGGACATAAACACTTCTGCAGACAATCCCGCCGATATTGCAGCGGCAAAGACTGCTATAGCACAGGCACTCGAGAAACTTGCTGAGTTGACCAGTAGTGGCGAATATGACGTAGTAATACTTGATGAGATTGTATATTGCATGTCAAAGGGTTTGGCTGCGTTCGAGGACGTCAAACGACTTATCGATAGTAAGCACAAGCGATGTGAGCTGGTGCTTACTGGTAGGGGAGCGAGTGAAAGTTTGGCAGAATTAGCTGATTTAGTTACGGAGATGAAGCTTCGCAAGCACCCGCACGAAAAGCAGATCCCTGCCCGCAAAGGCATAGAATACTGAATTTGCGATTGCCACAGTGACGGGCTGCCAAACGAGAACTTTTGACGTTTGGCAGGTAGAACCAGGACTGTCCGATAATAAATAAGTGTTATAGCGTGTAAACTTGCTCCAGTAGTGAACTTAGGATATCTGCGAGGCGTATATTTGTCGCTAATAAACTCATTTAATAGTGAGGCCTGGCGGCGGACTCATGTAAAGGTATGTTCTTTATTTGCCGATACTTAAGTCGTATAATCAATATTTTTTTTAACATAATCAGCCTTTAATAAGCCTTCAGCACAGAGTTCAGGGCAAACAATAGCGGATTTTCGCCTATGGCGCAACCGACGGAGACGGAGTCTAATCGAACTGTGTGCTTGTTTTTTTCCCGGCATTCTGCTCATAATAGGGGGTCAGCTAATATTTTTATCTATTCGCGAACGGTGAGCTAATGAAAAAAGCGCTAATTACGGGAATTACAGGCCAGGATGGGTCGTATCTGGCGGAACTGCTGCTTAAGAAAGGTTACGAGGTTTGGGGAGTCATCAGGCGCAGTTCATCCTTTCATACGGGTCGTATCGACCACCTGTATAAAGACCCGCACGAAAACCCGCGCTTGCGGTTGTTATACGGCGACCTGACTGACGGCAGTAACTTGTCCTGTATAGTCAATGATGTCAAGCCGGACGAGGTTTATAACCTCGGTGCACAGAGCCATGTGCGGGTTAGTTTTGACATGCCCATATACACCGCCAACACCGATGCGGTGGGGGCACTTCGGTTGCTTGAGGCGGTCCGGACGATGGAAAAGCCGGCGAAGTTTTACCAGGCTTCGAGTAGTGAGATGTACGGCAAGGTGGTTGAGGCGCCGCAGACTGAAAAGACGCCGTTTTATCCCCGCAGCCCCTATGGCTGTGCCAAGGTGTACAGTTATTGGCAAACTGTTAATTATCGCGAGGCGTACGGACTGTTCGCGTCCAACGGCATATTGTTCAACCACGAGTCGCCGAGACGCGGCGAGACTTTTGTAACCAGGAAAATCACACGGGCGGCGACGAGAATCAAACTCGGTCTGCAGGACAAGCTCTATTTGGGCAATATCGATGCGAAACGCGACTGGGGTTTTGCTGGAGACTATGTCGAGGCAATGTGGCTTATGCTTCAGCAGGACAAGCCGGACGACTTTGTGATTGCCACGGGGGAAATGCACTCTGTGCGAGAGTTTCTCGGTGAGGTTTTTGGCTGCCTTGACATGGATTGGCATGAATACGTCGAAATTGATGAACGTTATTTCCGACCAACCGAGGTTGATGTACTTCAGGGGGATGCAGGCAAGGCCGCGAAGGTTTTGGGGTGGCAACCGAAGGTCGGATTCAAAGAGCTGGCTAAGATGATGACCGATGCCGACCTGCGGCTGGCTAAAGAAGAAAAACTGGTAAAAGACAACTCAAAGGATTGAAATGAGCGAATTTTTCAAAACCAGGCGTATTTGTGTCACCGGCGGGGCGGGTTTTCTGGGCAGTTATATTACCGGGAAACTCGAAGAAAGAGGCTGCAAAAATATCCTTGTTCCAACTATCGAGGAATATAACCTTGTCAGGCTCGAAGACATAAACAAGATGTACGATAATATGCGGCCTGATGTCGTGATACACCTTGCGGCGGTAGTGGGGGGAATCGGTGCCAATCGCGAGCATCCGGGCAAGTTTTTCTATGAGAATCTAATGATGGGGGTGCAGTTAATCGAGCAGGCGAGGCTCAGAGGAATCGAGAAGTTCGTTGCGATAGGTACGGTCTGCGCATATCCGAAGTTTACTCCGGTTCCGTTCAAAGAAGAGGACATCTGGAACGGTTATCCTGAAGAGACAAACGCGCCATACGGTCTGGCAAAGAAAATGCTGCTGGTTCAGTCGCAGGCGTACCGTGCTGAGTATGGCTACAATTCGATATTCCTTCTGCCTGTTAATCTTTACGGCCCGCGGGATAATTTCGACCCTGCGAGCAGTCATGTGATACCGGCCCTGATAAAGAAGTGTGTAGATGCAATTGGATCCGGGTCCGATTACATCCAGTGCTGGGGTACCGGCAAGGCATCCCGTGAGTTCATTTATGCTGCCGACGCTGCTGAAGGGATATTGCTGGCTGCGGAGCGCTATAACGGGTCGGAGGCGGTCAATATCGGCTCAGGATTTGAGATAACCATTAAGGACTTGGTTGAAAAGATAGCCTTTCTGGCGGGTTTTGAGGGCGAAATTCGCTGGGACCCATCAAAGCCGGACGGCCAGCCTCGTCGTTGCCTGAATACCTCAAAGGCGCGCGAATTATTCGGGTTTGAAGCGCAAACATCATTCGATGAAGGCTTAAAAGCGACTATCGAATGGTACAGGCAAAAACGTGCTGTGCAGAAAAAGAAAGTCCCATGAAATCAAATAACCGTTTATTGAGTGGATTCTTTTGCACGGTTGAGCAGCTTGGTCATTTCTTCGATGAAAAGATCGGGAGGGTCCCAGCCCAGCCGAGGGCCGAAGAGCTTGTCGCTGTCAGGGTATTTGACGTAGTGAGTCGGATAATAGTTTATTTTGAATTTCCGGGCTAAGTCCGGTTGTTCATCTACGTTTATGAGTACTGGCACAAAATTAGCTTCGACAAACTGCTTCACCGTAGGGTTATTGTATGTATTATTAAAAGTGTCTGTAACCATTGGCTCGTTAGGTCGGTAGAAACCCAATAACAGAGGTTTGCCCTGGGCTCTTGCCGCTTGGACGGCGGCATCATAATCCGTAAACCAGTTTATCGAAATCTCTTTGTGAATCAGAAAAACGATGGCCACCAGGACAACAAAAACTCCCAGGATTATCAGCAGGGGCCGATTCGATTTTTCCCGTGTGGGCTGGGCGACAGGTGGCATATCCGGTTTGTCTGTGTCCCGGCGGTTTTGAGATTCTTGTTCCATGCGATACTTCCCTTCACAAAGAATGCCTATTCATGTTTAAATTATATGGTATATCAATTTTTAGTCAAGACCATCACTTAGGGCGGAATACCGTTAAGTGCAAGTACTAGAAAAAACAAAAAACCACCGGCTTAACAGAATTGGAACACAGTACCTGATTGTACTGTTTTGTTCGCTGGTTTTGTATGCTGCCACATGTGCACCGGTTGTTCTCTGGCAGGACAGCGGGCTTTTTGTCTATCGCATTTGGCACAATGACCTGCAGGGCAACCTCGGTATCGCCTTGGCTCATCCGTTGTACATAATGATTGGAATAGCTGCCAAGTTTATTCCTGTCGGAGAATTAGCCTGGCGTATTAACATGATTTCCGCTGTGTTTGGTGCTATAGCGATTGCGAACTTGTTCCTGCTCCTGCGATTGTGGCTTGATAAAATCTGGCCGGCTGTAATAGGTGCGGTAACCCTGGCGGTCTCCTGGACTTTTTGGCAGAATGCAGTAATTGCCGAGGTCTATACACTTTATGCTGCCCAATTATTTACAGAGCTGTTGGTTTTTTTCCAATATATCCGAACGAAACGAACAGGATATTTATATCTGCTGGCTTTGCTGAACGGCCTGGCGGTTGCTAACCACCTTTGGGGTGTTTTAGCGCTCGCCTGTTACGGTGTATATATATTAACCCTGGTGTTTAGAAGGCGAGTCGGCCTGAAGGTTTTAATTCTCTTTATAACTCTCTGGATTATTGGTGCGGCTCCCTACGAGTACCTGGTTGTAAAAAACATAGTTGTTACCGGTGACATTAAGGGGACGGTTGAATCGGCGCTGTTTGGGGATGGTTGGCGTGGAGCGGTCTTGAATACGAATCTGTCTGCCAAGGTCTTTCTTGAAAATATTGTGTTTATGGTGCTGAATTTCCCAACGCCAAACTTACTGCTCCTGTTCGTCGGTCTGGCGATTCTTTATAAAAAATCGCCAAGTATTGCGTTCGCTAATGTTATTTTGGCGATGACGATATTATATTTTGTTTTTGCATTTCGGTACACTGTTCCAGACAGGCATGCTTTCTTCCTGCCATTCTATTGCTTCGGGGCTGTCTTTATAGCTTTGGGTGCTGACTGGCTTTTGTCCCGATACGGCGGCTGGAAATTAGGTTTTTTGATTTTAATTCTGGCGTTGTTGCCGCTCGGCAGTTATTTTGTCACACCTGAAATCGCAAGAAAGTATTACAAACCTCTTGCCCAGCGAAGACAAAGGCCTTACAGAGATGAGTACACGTATTGGCTGCGGCCCTGGAAGACAGGTTATAATGGGGCTGAGAGGTTCGCTACCGAGGCCTTGGAAAGTGTTGAGAAGGATGCCGTTGTGTATGCATACACTACAGATGTTCATGCTATGCTTTACGTTCAGGAAGTGAAAGGCGTGCGGCCTGATGTGAAGATTGTCTCGGACCATGACCATAGCGAAAATGCACCTGTATTTGATGCGACATCAATATCCCAAATCATGGCTGAACGGCCATTGTATGTTACTTCCGACAAAAGGGGTTACAGGCCGAAATTTTTAGATGAAGGATACGAGTTTATAGAACAGGGATTGTTGTACCGCGTGGTTGAATCGAATAATCATGTTCGAGAAGCCGGGGAAGATATGAGAGACCTATGATATCAGGGATGGTTTAATGGGTAATGACTGTTTGAACGTAGCTGTTGTCGGTGCGGGGAACTGGGGCAGAAATCTTGTTCGCAATTTTGCCACGGCCGGCAGGTGCAAGTTAAAGTATGTCTGTGACCTGCGGGAAGATGCTCTTAAGCTGCAGAAGAGAAACTTTCCTTATATCGAGACCAGCACCGGCATTGAAGACGTTTTGGCTGACGGTGATGTGGATGCAGTGGTGGTTTCTACGGAAGCTGTGACCCATTTCGAGGTAGCCAGAAAATCTCTGGAAGCCGGCAAGCACACTTTTGTTGAAAAACCGATTACCGTTTGCAGTGCCGATGCTAAAACTTTGGTTGATATTGCGAAGGGGAACAAGCTGAAGCTCATGGCAGGACACCTGTTGGTGTATCATCCTGCCGTTGTATACGTAAAAGAGATGATAGATAAAGGGCAAATCGGGCAGCCTTATTATATTTACACGCAGAGAGTTAATCTCGGTGTCGTGCGTAAAAATGAAAACGCATGGTGGTCTTTAGCTCCGCATGATATATCCTTAATCTGTTATCTGTTTGATTCGGAGCCTGTATCCGTTTCTGCCAATGGCAAGTGCTTTTTGCAAAAAGGTATAGAGGACGTAGTCTTCGCAACCATCAAGTTTGCCGACGGCAAACTTGCGCATGTTCATTGCAGCTGGATGGACCCTCACAAAATCAGGAAAATGACTGTAGTCGGCTCAGAGAAGATGGTCACCTTTGATGATATGGAAGCGACTGAAAAGGTGCGGGTGTATGACAAAGCAGCGGCTGTCAGAGCGGATTTCAGCACGAGCTATGCGGAGGTAATTTCACTTCGGTTCGGGGACATAGTCATTCCGAAAATCTCGGGAGGCGAGCCGCTTTCTCTTGAGTGCAGGCATTTTATTGATTCTGTTCTTGATGGGACAGCTATTCGCAGCGACGGCCGGGACGGCTTAAAGGTTGTAAGGATACTCGAAGCGGGTCAGAACTCGCTCAAAAATAATGGCGAAGCGGTAACTCCTGAGTAATTCTTAAATGGGTAATCAGAAAGACTATTTTGTTCATGAATCCGCTTATGTGGACCAGCCCTGTCAAATCGGCAAAGGGACAAAGATTTGGCATTTCTGCCATATTATGAAGGATTGCCGAATTGGAGAGAACTGTATTTTCGGGCAAAACGTTCTCGTTGCCGGCGGCGTGGTCATAGGCAACAATGTGAAAGTTCAGAACAACGTGGCTATCTATACGGGGACTGTCGTAGAAGATGATGTCTTCCTGGGGCCGAGCTGTGTATTAACCAATGTTACTAATCCCCGCTCACAAGTTGTACGGCATGGTCTCTACGAGGAAACAGTGCTCCGTCGCGGCACTACAGTTGGTGCAAACGCAACAATAGTCTGTGGGATTGAATTAGGACGGTATTGTTTTATCGCGGCAGGCGCTATCGTGACAAAGAATGTGCCGGATTACGCGTTGATGATAGGCGCTCCAGCAAGACAGAAAGGCTGGATGAGCCGGCACGGAATTCCACTCGAAAATGCGGATAGTAAGGGTATTATGATTTGTCCCGAGAGCGGCTTTCAATATAAGGAAGTTGAACCCGGTGTTTTGAGATGCCTGGATTTGGATGAAGAGGCGCCCTTGCCACCGGAGATGACCGTTGGGGAAAAATCTTACCGCGAGTTAAAAGACAAAGGATTGAGATAAAGGATTAATCAATGCAGGTACCACTTTTAGACCTTAAAGCACAGTATGCCACTATCAAGGACGAGATTCTCGCTGCCGTGAGTGAGGTTTTAGAATCGCAGCGGTGTATCGGCGGGCCTAAGGTCGCCGAATTTGAAAAGGCAGTTGCCGAAGTCTGCGATTGTAAGTATGCCGTCGGTGTTTCAAGCGGCACAGATGCTATTCTGAATACACTGATGAGTCTTGATATTGGGCCGGATGATGAGGTTATTACAACACCTTTTACTTTTTTTGCAACGGTCGGATGCATCGCCAGGACTGGGGCAAGGCCGGTGTTTGTTGATATTGACCCTAAGACTTTTAATATAAACCCGGACCTCATCGGGCCTGTAGTGACTGAAAAAACCAGAGCAATTATGCCGGTACACCTGTTCGGGCAAATGGCTGATATGGACCCGATTATGGAAGTAGCCCGTCGTCACAATCTTTATGTGATAGAGGATGCAGCCCAGTCGATTACCAGCACTTATAAGGGCAAAAAAGCCGGCAGCATCGGAACGGCTGGATGTTTCAGCTTCTTTCCAAGCAAGAATCTCGGCGGAATCGGTGATGGCGGAATGATTGTGACCAATGACGAAGAGCTTTATCATCGGCTTTTTATCATGCGAAACCACGGCAGCGAGCCGAAATACTATCACAAGTATGTCGGCGGTAATTTTCGTCTCGACCCAATTCAGGCTGCTGCTCTTTTAGTAAAACTACCGCATCTTAACAAGTGGTCGCAGGCCAGAAGGCAAAACGCAGCTTATTATGACAGGAAATTTACAGGCAGTATTGTCGAAACGCCTTATGTGAATCCTGACTGTGTTTCAATATACAATCAGTACGTGATTCGTATTCCTCGACGCGACAAGCTTTTTGAGCATTTGAAGAAGAATGGTATCGGTTGCGAGATTTATTATCCTGTACCAATGCACTTACAGGAATGCTTTAGTTACTTGGGGTATAAGCAAGGCGATTTTCCGGAATCTGAAAAAGCGGCAAAGGAAGTACTTGCTTTACCTGTTTACCCCGAACTGACCGATGAAATTCAGGATTATGTGATAGTGACAATCCTGGCTTGAAAGAAAAGAACATTTGAAATATGCGTAGAAAGGTTTTTCGATATATTATCTTTGTCTGTTTGTTTTTTACTCTATCTATTGGAAGTGGATATGGGTTTGGAGCTATCAAGCTTGTTGAGGATAATAAAGCACTATCGACAATTGTGATATCAGCCCAGCCAACTGATTCAGCTCGATTGGGGGCTTTGGAATTACAATATCACATCAAGAAAATAACCGGTGTTGAATTACCTGTTGTTACCAGAGTTGAAGAAGCCGAAGGTATAAAGATATTCGTAGGTGAAAGTGTATCAACAAATGAGATGGGTTTGCGGAACAGTGACTTTGAATCGCAAGAATATTTGATACGTTTTTCGTCTAATTCAATTATTCTGATGGGACGTGACTGGTTAGGCACTGAACAGGAGCGTCGAGAGACAGGGAGAGGTACAAATGGCACTACACCTCAATCACTTCGTCAAAGCACAGATTATTATAAGGCAACAGGGCAAAATAATAAGACTAATAGATATATGATAACTTTGCCTGGTTTTTTTGATGACCAAGGTACGTGTTATGCGGTGTATGATTTTCTTGAACGTTTTTGCGGGATTCGCTGGTATGGCCCTACGGAGTTAAATATAATTTTTCCTTTGCGTAAAACACTGCTTATAGAGGGCTACGATGTGAATCGCAGCCCTTCGATAAAGTACAGGGAAAGCTGGAACTATCGCAAGTTGCCAATAACCACGGATCAATGGAATAATCCTACGAATGAGGAGTTAGCTCTTTATTGGCGCAGGATGAGAGTTGGCGGAGAGAAATTTGCGAGTAATCATTCTTTTTATTCTTATAAGGACCGTTTTTTGCCGGATAAGCAAAGCAATAATAAGTTATATGAAAGTTATCATCCGGAGTATTTTGCCCGCGGGCGTTCCGAAACTAATCAGCAATTGTGTTATACTAACCGTCAATTAATAGACCAGGTTGTAAAGGATGCTCGGGCGTATTTCGACGGTCATGGGATTAAGGGTGTTCAGCCGGCAATGGGGGATTATTTTTCAGTTGTACCTTTGGATAATTCACAATGGTGTAAATGCGATGAGTGTCAATCTTTAATAGCGAAAGATAAGCATAACCATAAAGGTTTTTTTTCGACGGGTTTAGCAAGCAATTATTTTTTTAATTTTGTTAATTCGGTGGCAAGGGAGGTTCGTAAGACTCATCCGGATAAGTATATTTCCACCTTGGCCTATTCAAATTATTATTATTACCCGGATTCGGTAAAGTTAGAATCTAATATTGCGATAATGCTTTGTATGCACGTTCGTAATTACTGGGCGCCTAAATTGAAGGAAAATGATATAGCTGCTTATAAAATATGGATCAACCACAAAGGTAATCGGATATACGTGTGGGATTATTACTGCTTTCCGATGCTGCCGGCAGTTCAGCAAGGTTGGCATTTTTTCCCTGGTTTTAGTGCGCATACTCTTGCGGAACAGATTAAAATGTACTATCACGATGGAGTCAGGGGTGTTTTTACCGATGGTATAGGCGAACAGCTTGATTATTACATTTCGATGAAATTATATGATGACCCTACAGTTGAAGTAGATGCATTGTTAGATGAATTTTTTGAGTTATATTTTGGCAGTGCGTCTGAGCCTATGAAGCGTTTTTATTTGAGGATTGAGGAGATTTTCAGTGATTCTTCAAATTACCCGGTCGAGGTTCAAACAGAAAGCCGGCAATTTCACCAGACAGAAAAAATAGCCTGGAAATATCTTGGTACCGCAGAGCGAATGGAAGAGTTAGGTTCTTATATAAGAACCGCAGAGCAATCAGCTAAAACTTCTTTAGAGAAAGCACGTGTGCAAACATGGAAAGCAGGTGTTTGGGATTATATGGTCGAGGGCAGAGATAAATATTTAAAAAAGAATTTTTTTCAGAGGTTAAAATAAGTAATTTTTTAATTGGTATGATTAACAAAATACACCCCTATTTTTCAAGATTATATACCCAGGCTTTTGGCTCTCAGTTGCGGCGCAATATGGTTTCGGGGATAGTTTTAACCGCCGTGAATATGCTTATGCTGGGAATATCTTACCCGATATACCTTCATCTTCTTGGATATGAGAAATACGGTCTTTGGCTGATTCTATCAGTTGTATTAACTTTTGCGCAATTAGGTATGCTTGGCCTGAACCAGGCAGTAATAAAACTTGTTGCCGAGGAATACGGTTTTGGCAATATCCATGGTGTGCAAAGTTATGTTATGATGGCACTGGCGATGTTGACTGTTATGGGAGCCATCGTCTTATTATCTATAATTGTTTTCAAAGTTCATATCATAAATGCATTCGGGATAAGTCTTGATAATTCGCAAATTGTATCTCGACTGCTTCCTTATATAGGAATTCTCTCGGCGTATGTTTTTCAGGTTCAGGTGCTAAATGCTACTCTTTCCGGTTTGGGCCGAATGGATATATCGAATTACATTCAGGCAGCCGGCAGAATTATAGCAGTAATTATGTCGACATCACTGCTTTTTCTTCGTGGCGGGATAGAAAGTCTTCTTATAGGCAACACAATTTCATATGTTGCTATTAGTATTATATGTCTTATGTTTATTCGGAAAAAGGTTAATTTTCGTTTCTTTCAGCAGAGCAATTGGAGTTGGCAACGGTTAAAAAAACTGTTGAGTTTTGGAAGTGGCATATTTGGTGGTTCAATAATGGTCATTCTGTTAGACCCTTTTAATAAATTGATGTTGTCGCGGTATGCGGGGGTGGCTTCTATTCCAATCTATGATATTGCATTCAGGGCTTCAATGCAGATTCGAGGTGTGATAGAGGCATCGCTTCGCGCAATAATGCCTGAGGTAAGCCGTATTGGCGCTAATATGACAGTTCAGACGCATGAAAGGATAAAAGCTATCAATCAAAGGGCCTTAAAACTCATTTTTGTTTTAGGGGCGCCGCTGTTTGTTGCTCTGTTTATCTTTGCTAAAGTACTGTTGAAGATATGGCTGCAAACCAGTTTTAATAACAACATACCTCCAGCATTCCGTATAATGATGATAGCAACATTTTTTAGCTTACTTGGTGTTCCGGCATACTATATACATATGGGATGCGGAAGAATTCGTCACTGCTTTATTGCAATGGGTATTCAATTTTTTGTAAACGTGGCTATTGTTATAATGTATGCCATAATTGCTCCAGATTTAATTGCTACCCACATCTTTTACGCGGTAATGCTTGGAATGGGTACTTCGACAATCTTTTTGGTATGGCAGTTAAAGCGAATTGACAGGAAGATGCTTGCAAGCCATTTCGTAACCTAAGTATTTGTAGAGTTTAAGCTTGCGCCCGACAAGGTGTTCCTCTGGCAAAACACCTGGACTCTGCGTCACCCTCGCAAGTCAAGCTGCTCGAAAAAACGCTGAACAATGTCGCGGGGCCGCGTAAAGGACAAGGCCGTCCGCGGAAAAAACCGAAGTGGCTGATTGCCGACAAGGGATACGATTGTGATGGGCTTCGCAAATGCCTGCGTGACAAAGGTGTTGAGTTGATTTGCCCGTACAGGAGCAACAACAAGCAGCAAAAATACTATGATGGCCGCAAGATGCGGCGTTATAAACGTCGCTATAAGGTTGAGCGGACTTTTTCGTAGCTGGGCAATAATCGCCGACTGGTTGTCAGATGGAATCGTGATATTGTCGTCTATAATACGTTCTTTCATATCGCTTGCCTTGTCATAACCCTCAGGAGGTTATGAAATGCGTTCTAATAAAATCTAAAAACTTTTTAACCGACATGAAAGATTGATGTAATGCATATAATTAAGGCTAATCATTCAAAATCAGTCTTAATGTAGAAACTATCAAGACAGGCAGAACCCACAAAAGAATTTTGGAAAGACCAAATTAGTGTTAACAACTCTATGCTATAAGTTATATCGATTTCAGAAATATCTGAAACAGTGCATTGCATCTGTATTGGTACGAATCTATTTAAGAATGTGTGGTGTCAAGTTTGGCAAAAATCTTTGTATTTATTCTTTCCCAATATGTTATCGCAATTCACGTGCAACAATAAAGTTGGGCTCTAATGTTACGATATATAACAAATTATCGGAAAACATGGCTGGCATTTCCCACAGAACGGTGCTTTGTGCTCAAAGCCCTGATTCGTGTATTCATATTGGAAATAATGTTGGCATCTCAGGTGCAATCCTTTTTTGTGTCGAAGAGATAACAATAGAAGATAACGTTTTACTTGGAGTAAATGTAAAAATATATGATAGTGATTTTCATCCGATACATACGGTTAGTCGTAGAAACAAAGATGTCAGCGCTATTAAAAAAGGACGCATATTGATTTGTAAAGATGCCTGGTTGGGGGCAGAGTCGATGGTGCTAAAAGGTGTAACGATTGGTTCAGGGGCAGTGGTTGCGGCGCGTTCGGTTGTGACGCGTGATGTTGCTCCTGGAACTATTGTAGCTGGAGTTCCTGCGAGAGAGATTGGCAAGGTAAAAACTGATTGATAGATACTATATATGTTTACAAAAAAATCTTAACTTGAGTTAAAGAGATTTTTATGTTTGGCTTGTACTTATTACTAATCACAATATTGGTTGTAAACATTCATAAGATCGTTTTAGAACATCGCCTTTATATAGGTCAAGTACCAATCAATATATATGAATTTTGTATTTTGTTTACGTTGTTGAATGTTTTTGTTAGTTCTTTTCGTCGTCCTGAGGAGATTGATAGCAGCAAGAAGAATATTTTATTGACAATCATGGGCCTTTACATTATTTCCGGATTAGCAAGCACAGCGGTTGGCCTGTACAGAGGCGTTCCGTTGTACGGTGTATTTCAGTCCTTGAAGATTTTTTATAAACTTCCGGCCGGTCTGCTTTGTGGTTATTTGGCGATAAGAAATCTTACCGATGTTCGCCGTATGATAAAATTAATAGGTTGGCTTTGTTTCATTATGTTTTTCCTGGTTGCGTATGATTTTGCAAGAGGTACCAGTGCATATCAGATTTCCAGGGATATTAACCAGGTCAGGACAATATCGTATAGTACATTCACAGCAGGTATCTTTGCAGCTTTTCTTATATATTGCGGTGCTATTAACAGGGGATATTATAAGCCTAAAACATTCCTGGTCTTATTTGTATTCAGTTTGCTTGCCAGCTTCAGTACTTTATCGCGAAGTGAATGGATTCCTTTGTTTGTTACGATATTCGCAACAGTTTGGTTAACACCTGAAGATTTACGAGAGCGCTCCTGGCGTATGTTATTGACATCTTTTGTATGGGTAGCCCTTGCGTTGTTTATCGGGATATTACTTGCGACTGTCTTTTTAAAGCTTGATATAGTAAGTATTATTAAGACGCGCATAGAGACGCTTTTTATCACTGGGGATGTAGCGGAAAATCCTTATATGTCCAGATTGATATCTTTAAAATTTGAGTTTAAGACCTGGATGAAAAGCACTATTTTGTTTGGAGCCGGCTGGGGTTATCTTTCTCTTTTTGTTTATGCCGGTACCAGTGGCGAACGCATAGCTTTTGGCCATAATGCCTATACCAATATATTGGCTGAAGGTGGGTTAATGGCTTTGTTCACTCTGCTTGTTGTACTTATAACGGCTTTTAAAGTTGGCAGAAAGTTAGTTCGTTCTCCGTATCCTGATTTACGAGCAATAGGGGCATTGGCAATAACAAGTTCCTTTTTCTTAAGTATATTAAGCGGCTTGACCGGCGGTCTAAAAGGTGAAAGAGAATCATTGTATATGGGTATAGTTCTTGGGGCAGCATTAAAAGCATACCGTTTTTATTTACCCGTTGAAGATGAATATTATTATGATTCTTATGAATCAGGGCAAGATTTATTGTTACCGGAATATTATGGGGAGTATTGAATTGGGCAATTATGTACATTTTACTGCGGTAGTTCCTTCATATAACCAGGGCAATTTTTTAGACGAGGCATTACATTCTTTAATTAATCAGGGATACCCACATTTGGAAATTATAGTAATGGATGGGGGCAGTGCGGATAACAGTGTTGAAGTAATTAAGCGCTATGAATCATACTTGGCTTCATGGGTAAGTGAACCGGATGGAGGACAAAGTGACGCTATAAGTCGAGGTTTTGCCAAGGGGAGCGGTGATTGGTTATTGTGGCTTAATTCAGATGACGCCCTCTTGCCAGGCTCACTTTTTTATGCGAATAAAATCATCCAGCAAAGTAATCCCGATATTTTATCCGGCTCAGTATGCTGGTGTGATGAGCATAGTAACATAATTCGTTTTGTCGGTTCTCGACCTTTGTGGCGAAATCTTTCCAGTCAAGGTATTCAGACTATATCTCAGCCTGGGACATTTTTCAGGCGGTCCCAATATGATGAGGTTGGTGGATTAAATTTGTCACTTCATGTCGCGATGGACACAGAACTTTGGACGCGAATGATTAGAGCTGATGCAAAAGTTACTTTGGTCAGGCGGCCCCTGGCTTTTTTCCGGAAGCATTCAACATCGAAAGGTGCCACATTGGACGATTTATGTAAGAAAGAAAGTGAAGATTTATACGATGCTTACAGTAAATCCAGATGGAGTCGTTTATTATTAACTCGTCTGTTTCAGATATCATTATTATTTAAGTGTTTATATTTTAAAGACATTATAACAACCAGAAAGCTTCGGGGTGTTAATATCAATGACGTTTGGGCAAAAAGCGAGTTTTATGAACATTTCTGGGATAATGAGTCAGCGAAAGCATATTAACGTCGCACATCAGCATTTATGAGTGACTCATTGAGAAACAGGAAGGAGATAGAATAATAAGAAAATTTAAGATAGC
>CAZFHM010000001.1:0-8816 GCA_964518825.1 uncultured Pirellulales bacterium | reverse complement strand
CTCATAATTGCAGGGCTGGCGGAGGGTTGCATGGGACATTAAATATCTTTAAGTCACTAAAAAATGTCACAACAGATGAGGATTATTTAATCATATGCCCTTCAGGATATGGCTACGAAGACATTGAGTTTCCTGTGAATAGTAAGTGTTTTTTTTATAAAGGTAGTCATTCCTCTGTAAAGAGATTTGTATTTGAGCGATTTAATTTACCTGCAATTATAAAAGAATATAGGCCTGATATAATTTATGGGGCTGGTAATATAGGGCTTATTAATCCGGTAGCTGCTCAAGCATTGATGATTCATAATGCTTATTTGTTTTATGGTAAAGAATATTTTCCAGATATACACATGAAGTTGCAGCTTCGTATAGCTATATTAAAGGCTGAAATAAAAAAAATGCTTGCCAAAACGGATTTGGTATTTTGCCAAACGCCGGTAGTCAAAAATCGGTTTTGCGCGGAGTTTAAATATCCCCCATATCAGGCGAAAGTCATCAATTGGCCCAATCCGACAGAAATAAGACCAAGAGCGGATTTGACAGTTCCAGCGGCACTTGATAAGTCGGGCAAGAGCTTTTATATTTTGGTTTTAACACGTTATCTGCCACATAGAAATCCTGAGATTATCCTAAAGCTTTGTGAACGATACAGCGAAAAAATAAAAGAAAAACAAATCAAATTTATTACTACAGTTGAGGCAGGTAATAATCCGAGAGCCGGTAGGTTTTTGAGTAATGTCGGTAAGGCCGGCTTTGGAGACATTATCATAAACGTGGGCCAGCTTTCCAGGGAAGATGTAGCGAGATATTTCATGCATAGTGATATTCTTTGGGAACCTACTACGTTAGAGACATTATGTTTGCCTTTTGTAGAAGCTATGACAATGGGTGTTCCGATATTGGCCCCGGATATCGACTTTGCCAGGTATGTATGTGGAGAGGCTGCTGTTTTTTATAATCCTTGGGATTTAGAGAACATATTTGAGCAGATAATGCTTTTGAGGGATAATAATGAACTCCGTCAGGGCTTAATCGTAAAAGGAAAAGTACGTCTTGAAAACAAAGAGATATTTCCGGGAAATTGGGATGAAACTGCTAAGGCGATAATAAAACAGCTTAAAGGACTTTTATAAGGCTTGTTATTAGGCAAGAATGCAAAAATATTTGATGCTGTTACCAAAAAATTATGAAAGAATACTACATTACACTGATTAACATTGAAGGGGTTATATGAAAAATCCTCATAAAAAACGTGTTCTGATTTTTGGTGCTGCGGGCATGTTAGGGCACAAGCTGTACCAGATATTCGAAGAGCACTATGATATTTGGGGAATAGTTCGCACATCTTATTCCAGCTATGCAAAGTATGGAATTTATAGTCCAAAAAATATTATTGGCGGGATAGATGTTTTAAATTTTGAATCAGTTGTGATGGCGGTCGCAGATGTTAAACCTGACATAGTGATTAATTGTATTGGCATTATAAAGCAACTTAAGGAAGCTAAGAATCCTATTTTGAGTTTACGAATTAACTCACTCTTTCCTCATCAAATGGCTAATTTATGCAGGGCTTCTGGCGCAAGATTTTTCCACATCAGTACTGACTGCGTGTTTGATGGCAAAAAGGGAATGTACACGGAACGTGATCCATCGAATGCCACCGACCTTTATGGCAGAACTAAATTTTTAGGTGAAATTAATCAAGATGGCTGCCTTACGATCCGTACATCAATTATTGGGCGTGAATTATATACCACCAGAGGCTTGGTCGAATGGTTTTTGAGTAATAAAGGCGGTAAAGTAAGGGGATTTCAAAAAGCAATATATACAGGTTTTACAACTATTGCACTGGCTAATATAATTAAAGATATAATTGAGAATCATCCTGACTTGTCAGGATTGTATCAGATTTCATCTGGTCCGATTGATAAATTCTCACTTTTGAATATGATTAAAGATGCATTTGGAGTGTCAGTGGAAATAGAACCTGAGTCACAGACCTGTATAGACAGGAGTCTTGATAGTGCTCGTTTCAGAGAAAAGACGGGATTTAAGCCTTCGTCCTGGGAAAAAATGATTTCAGATATGGCTGCTGACAAAACGCCGTATGACAAATGGCATGATATTTAAGGCTGATTTTTGAACAGTGTTTATCTGAGATTCTATTTAAGGAGCTAAAAGTGGAAGGTGTTGATGGCAAAGTAATTATAATACCGGGTGGAACCGGTTCATTTGGTACGGCAACTTTAGAAAGGCTAATTAAGACAGATTGTGAAGAGATAAGGATTTTCAGCCGTGATGAATTGAAGCAGGAAATGTTAAGAGTAAAGCATGCCAATCCAAAGATAAGGTTCTATATTGGTGATGTAAGAGACAAAGACAGTGTTGACCACGCAATGGAGGGAGTTGACCTGGTGTTCCATGCAGCTGCTTTAAAGCAAGTGCCCTCTTGCGAGTTTTTCCCCATGCAGGCGGTAATGACAAATATTATTGGAAGTCATAATGTAGTTACCAGCGCAATTGAACATGGTGTTGAAAAAGTGGTTTGCCTTAGTACCGATAAAGCTGTTTATCCTGTTAATGCTATGGGCATGAGTAAGGCATTGATGGAAAAAGTTGCGTTGTCTGCGCCGAGAATGATGAGAGACATTTCCACTACTGTCTGCTGTGTTCGCTATGGAAATGTTATGTGCTCTCGTGGTTCGGTTATCCCCTTATTTATAAAGCAAGCCAAGAATAATAAACCCTTAACTGTTACTGTGCCTCACATGACACGTTTTCTTTTACCACTAAGTGATGCAATTGAGCTTGTTGTATTTGCTTTTACCAATGCAAGGCAGGGAGACCTTTTCATAAAAAAAGCTCCAGCTTGTACAATTCAGGATTTGGCCCAGGCAGTTAGAGAATTGTTTAATCCGGATGTCTCGATCGATGTTATTGGCATAAGGCATGGCGAAAAAATCTATGAAACGCTGGCTACCCGTGAGGAGCTGATTCGTTCAGAGGATATGAGAGATTATTACAGGATATCTTCGGATGAAAGAGACCTTAACTATTTAAATTACAGTAAATACTTTTTTGAGGGCAGCCAGGAGGAAATTCAAATCAAAGATTACACTTCTCATAATACAAAGCAGTTGAATGTTGAGCAGGTTAAAGAACTTTTGTTAAGCCTTCCTGAGGTACAAGCTGAATTAAAATAGAATTTTTGGAGAAAATTATGTCTGACAAGCTCAAAGTAATGACTATAGTTGGGACCAGACCGGAAATAATTCGGCTTTCAAAGGTTATGTTTTTGCTTGACCGGTTTGTCGAACATAAGATCGTTCATACCGGTCAAAATTATGATTATGAGTTGAATGAAATATTCTTCAAGGAGCTGGGAGTTCGTAAGCCGGATTATTTCCTTAATGTCGACACAACTTCTCTTGGAACTGTTTATGGATGGACTTTAATTAAAGCGGAAGAGGTTCTCAAGGCCGAAAATCCCGATGCCGTTCTTATACTTGGTGATACTAATAGTGCAATTGCCTGTATTATGGCTAAACGGCTGAAAATACCAATATATCACATGGAAGCGGGTAACAGGTGTTTCGATTTCAATGTTCCGGAAGAAATAAACCGAAGAATCATAGACCATATAAGCGACTTTAATTTGGTTTATACCGAGCATGCCAGAAGAAATCTTATCGCAGAAGGATTTCCTGCTCGTCGTACTTATTTAACTGGTTCACCTATTCCAGAAGTTTTGGAAAGCCATATGGATAGCATTACAAAATCCGACGTTCTTAGCAAGTTAGACCTTGAAAAGGGAAAATACCTTTTGGTCAGCATGCACCGGGAAGAGAATGTTGACAGCAGTGAAAATTTATCCGGGCTGCTGAGAACATTGGAACTGGCAGCGGAGAGATTTGCTTGTCCTGTAATTGTATCAACTCATCCTCGAACTAAAAATCGTCTTAAGAAGTTAGGTAATTCATGGGCCGAGAGAATCCATTTTTTAAAACCATTTGGTTTTTTTGATTACGTCAATTTGCAGATGAATGCCAAGTGTGTTATCTCCGATAGTGGTACTATTAGTGAGGAAGCTTCAATTTTAGATTTTCCTGCGGTAACTATAAGAAATGCGATGGAACGCCCCGAAGCACTGGATTTCGGGCGGATAATTTTGACCGGAATTGACACTGAAACAATAATATCATCTATAGAGTTGCAAATAGATGATGAAAATCGTAATGCACGTCATGACATCCCAAATGAATATAAAGTGAAAGATGTTTCCTGGCGGGTTGTTAAATTAATACTTGGCACCGCTAAATTAAGCAATGCCTGGGGAAATATTAAACAGAACGATTTGTCTTGAATTGTTCGGAAAATTTTTAGCACTTATTAATAAATATATTTATCTTGCTGCAAGCATCAATACACTAAGTAGGGGTCTAAGGGGTTTCTAAAGAATGAGAATTCTTCTATTATCGCAGTGGTTTCAACCCGAGAAATTTTTATGCGGTATGCCTTTTGTTAGGGAGTTGATTGCTCTTGGCCATGAAGTAGAAGTACTTACCGGATTTCCAAACTATCCTCAAGGCGTTCTTTATGAAGGTTATCATATCAAGCCACTGCAAAAGGAAATTCTCGAAGGTGTACCAGTGATTCGAGTTCCTCTGTTTCCAAGCCACGATCAATCTGCGATTAGGCGTATTGCCAATTATATGAGCTTTGCTTTTTCTGCGTCAACGATTGGGATATTTGCTGTTAAACGCGCCGATGTAGCCTACGTTTATCATCCCCCTGGAACTGTCGGCTTGCCAGCTTGTATGCTTCGACTTATTCGCCGGATACCTTTTATATATGATATTAAAGACCTTTGGCCTGATACGCTTGAGGCATCAGGAATGTTTACTAATAGATTGGGGCTATGGTTCGTTAATAAATGGTGTCGGTTCGTGTATAAGCGTGCGAGCAAAATCGTGGTTTGCACTCCGGGATTCAAAAAGAAGCTATGTGAACGTGGTGTGCCTGAAGAAAAGATTGAAGTAATTTATAATTGGTGTGATGACACGATGATACGTCCCGTTGAAAGGGATGAAAATCTTTCAAAGGAGCTTGGTCTGGCCGGCCGTTTTAATGTGATATTTGGGGGCAATATTGGGGCTGCACAGGCTTTGATTGCCGTGCTTGAGGCGGCAAAAATAATAGAAGATCGGTACCCAAAAATTCAGTTTGTTCTAATTGGCGATGGTATTGAAAAAAACTTACTGAGGCAAAAGGCCGATGATATGAAGCTAAAAAATGTGAAGTTTATACCATTTAAACCCATTTCTGAAATAGCTTCTATTTTGAGTCTTGGGGATTTATTGTTTGTTCATCTTAAAGATGAACCTCTTTTTAGGATTACAATCCCTGCTAAACTACAAGCTTATATGGCTGTTGGTAAGCCGATTTTGAATGCGGTACGAGGTGAGGCTGCGGAATTACTGAGCAGAGCTAATGCCGGCTTATCATGCGAACCTGAAAACCCCAAAAGCATTGCAGAAACAGTTATTAAATTTTACTCATTGTCACCTGTGGAATTAAAACGAATGGGTGATAACGGTAAAAAGTTTTATCATGAACAGCTATCCCTGCAAATCGGGGCGGCCAAATTTGAAAAGATTTTCCGGATGGTGGCAGGAAAAAGTCAGCAAGCCAAATAAACGGCCAATATAAAACAATGAAAATAGACGCTATTTTTGGATATGCCTGGTGTCGGCCAAGTTACCAGGCCATAAGAAGCCTGAGCAGGCTTGGACTTCGTGTAGCGGCGGTTGACAGCACGAAATTTGGCATGGGCCAGCCGACAGAAAGAGAATTACATGCATATTTAATTCCAAGGATATAATTGAGATAATAATAGGACTTCTTGGAAAATTATAGGCTTCTGTAATAAGCATTTTATTAATATAATTATTTAAGTAAATAGGGATTTGTTGCGTGGTAGTTGAAAGTAATAGTGACTTTAAAATACGTCCAATGAGACTTAATGATTTAGGTGATGTAGCAGCTATACATAAGGCTTGTTTCTCAGGGTCTGTCTCACTATTTTCGACTCTCGATGCTAAGTTCATAAAATATTTCTATCGGCAAGCGATAGAAGAGCCTGATAGCTATGCAGAAGTTCTTGCAGACCCTGTGGATGACAGAGCAGTGGGATTTGTCATCGGAACAATGAAGCCTGGTTTTCGAACACGTGTTTTGAAGCGAAATATACTTAAGTTTATGTGGTATTTGATCAAGGGCTTACTCAGTAACAGAGAAACATGGAAACATGTTTGGATAAGGATTAAGAACATTAAAAAACTTCTGGCCGATAGACCGAGTACAGAACAGCTTGATATTCCTTCTGCTAAAGGCCCGGAAGCAATGTTCATGCCTATAGCCTTGCTCAAGGAGGCCCGCGGAGATGGTAACGCTGTGCGTCTTACCAGACATTTTACTGAGACGTTATTCCAGGCAGGTGCATACAGAGTATCATCAGGTATTGCCACAGGTAATATCGCGAGCATTAAGTTATTCAAGAAAGTGGGCTGGAACAGTAAGAAATTTTCTGAGCATCGCTATAGTATCTGGATAGACAAATCAAATGATGTGTAATAACAGCAATTCTGATGCCCTCACACTTTATTAGTTGAACTCCTGTTGGCATAATTGCTATATATCGGCTTTTAATCTCAAAAAGAAAACAACATGGAATCTAGAAATTATCCACCTGCTTTTATAACTTATGGATGGTGCCGTATTGCGTATATGAGTATGTGGACTCTTGCCCGCAAAGGTATAGATGTTCATATTGGAGATAGCTCTTCTTTGGCAATGTCAAGGTATTCAAGATATTGTAAATCATTTACAAAACTGCCTGATTGTTTTGCTGAACCTGACCGTTACTTTGAAGAAGTATGCAATGCTGTTAAAAAATATGATTCATGCGTTTTAATGCCGTCCCATGAGGATGTAAGGATTTTTAGTGAACGTAAGAAAGAACTTCCCGAGAATGTGCATATCGCAGTACCTGATTTAAGTATGTGGGAAATAGCTGAGGACCAATTTTCTTCTGTAGATTTCATTCGGGGCAGTAAATGTCCGATGCCAGAAACCACAAAAATATCAAGCGTATCAGAATTGGATAAAATGGTTGATGCATTAACATACCCAATTGTTATTAAAACAAGAAAAGGAAATAGTGCCAAGGGTGTTAGGATAGCGAGAAGTCCTCAAGAACTCCGGAAACAATATTCTGAGTTAGTGAATAATTATAATCTAACGCCTGAAACATTACCCGTACTCCAGGAATACCTTCCTGGTAATAAATATGGTTGTATTTCTGTATTCAATAATGGTAAAGCAGTATCGGTTGTTCCGTTTCATATTCGCCGTTCTAAAGGGAGCGATAATTTTGGCACGTCAACATTTCGTGTAACTGTTGATGATATCCAAATAATCGAAAGTGCAACTTATGCTTTGGAGAAGCTTAACTGGCATGGAGTGGTTGATATGGACCTTGTAAAGGATGAAAAAGGTAAGAGTCTTTTAATAGATATTAACGGGCGTCTGGGCGGAGCGACAGCATTAACTATTTTTTGCGGGGCGGATATTCCGTATCTCTGGTATCTTATAGCGTTGGGAGAACAAATCAGTACTGTGTCTGAGCCTATGGTCAATGTTTCCTCAAGGTGGATTGTCGGGGACGTATTATGTTGTTTATCCTCGATTAGAAGAGGAAAGCTTTTAGACGCCCTTAAGATTTTGGTTCCTGTACGGAATTGTTATCATGATGATTTCAATATACGTGATCCAATACCCTTTATCTTTGAATGCATGGATTATGCTGTAAAATTTGTGAAGGCCGGCTTTTCAGCAAATCCAGTTACAGAAGGACAGATCAGATAATTGTAGTAAGTATTCAAGGACGCTTTTCAGACAAGACGTAAAATTCAGAATGAAAAATTATGAGATTCAGTAAGCGATTATTTGATATTTTGGTTTCATTGCCTGCTGTCATCCTTTTATTACCGTTGTTTTTGGTTGTCCTTATCAGTGTAGTATTGTCAAAGGGCCCGGTTGTGTTCAAGCAGGAAAGAGCGGGGAAAGGTGCTAAGCCCTTCACTTTCTACAAGTTTCGTACCATGCGCACTGATGTTGACCCGTTTGGGCCAAGTCCTAAGTCCGGCGACGACCCAAGATTGACAAAAATTGGCAAGTTTTTAAGGGAATATTCGCTCGATGAATTGCCGCAGCTTTTCAACGTGCTCAAAGGTGATATGAGCATCGTTGGGCCTCGCCCACTTTATATGGAACAAATTAAAGAATGGGATGACAGACAGAAGAAAAGACTATTGGTAAAACCCGGTATTACAGGGCTTGCTCAGATTTCCGGACGAGGGACATTGACGCGCGAGGAAAAACTTGAACTCGATGTAAAGTACGTTGAAAATGCCGGCTTTTTGTTCGACCTTAGAATTATCTTTATCACCATCTTCCAGGTCTTTCGTCGCAAGAGTATCTACGAAAAGCGATACTCCCTGACCGAAGAGACTCGCGGCCAGAATCAATCCTGATTGTCGTACAATCCTCCTTTCTGTTAACTTATAAAATTACTGTTTAGTTACTGACAAAAGGTTATGTTCTGCGCTCATAAATCTTTTATACATATTGTGCAGCCTGTGCCTGGGTTTTGTTCCTGAACAGGCTGTAGATAAAAATGGGTGCGATAGCAACAAATGTTACCACGACAGCAGATAACGGCCATGCGACTGATGAACCGTAACTGGAAAGGGCGC